>DATAIY010000200.1:0-9005 GCA_036262475.1 Solirubrobacterales bacterium | reverse complement strand
CCCCGCACCGCCCTCGACCCAGATCTTCGCCTTGTCGTACATGGATTCTCAGAGGGTAGATGCGCCCGGTTTGTTGCTTGTATCCCTATCGGAGACAAGTCACAACCGCACCCGGTTTGCTTCGCGGTAATTCCAGCTGCCGGGGCCATGGCCCGCAGCGTCGGCGGAGGGCGGGTGACCCTCCGCCGCGCGGCGTCCTGTTTTTCGCAGTGCCGCTCGGCGAGAGGCGCCGCGTTAACGGCGAAAAACCCAGCAGGCGGGGGGCACCCGCCCCTCCGTTCGCTCAGTCGTCCTGCAGAACCGAAATCGTGCGACCCCGCCGCGCCTGCCGGAAATCAACCTTCCCAGCCCGCGTCGCAAAGATCGTGTGATCGCGCCCGAGCCCAGTCCCCTCACCGGGCCAGAACTTGGTCCCGCGCTGGCGCACGATGATCTCGCCGCCGCTGACCTGCTGGCCGGCGAAGACCTTGACGCCGAGCATGTTGGGATTGGATTCCCGCCCGTTACGGCTGGAACCGAGTCCTTTCTTATGAGCCATCGGTGTCCTCCTTCTTCGCAGCGGGTTTAGCAGCAGGTTTCTTGGCCGCCGGTTTTTTCGCGGCTTTTTTCCCCGCGGTTTTTTTGGTCGCCGCCGGTTTTTTCTCGCTCGCGACTTTTTTCTCGGCCGGCTTGGTCGCCGCGGCCGATTTCAGCAGTTTGAGCTCGGTCACCTCGAGCTTGGTCAGCTCGGAGCGGTGGCCGGCGCGGCGGCGGTACCCCTTCTTGGCCTTGTATTTGAAGACTTTGATCTTCGGACCGCGCAGATGCTCGGCCACGGTCGCCTCGACCTTGACTTTCTCGAGCTCCTTCGGGGCCGCGATCACGTCGGTGTCGCGGAACATCACCGCGCGCAGGGCAACCTTGTCGCCTTCCTTCGCATCGAGGCGATCGACGAGTAGGGACGTGCCCTGCTCGACCTTGTATTGCTTGCCACCGGTTTCGACTACTGCGTACATGCTCACTCGTCCTTGCCGACTTGTTTAGCGCGCGAACGCCCCCGACCGCCTCTGCGGCCGCGACTGCGTTTGCGCGAAGCAGCGGCGGAGTCTAGCTCGGAGCCGTGTTCGTCGCCGCCCCCGGAGCCGTTGGTCGAATCCGACCCCAGCAGCGATGCGATCGCCGCCGAGCGCTCGACCTCCTCGATCCGCACCAGCTTGCGATCGCCGACGAAGCGGCCGCCACCGGTGACGCTGACGATGTAGGAGTCGATCCGGGCCACGGCATCGTCGGCGTTGTACATGTGCGGCTCGTCGATCATGACCAGGACCTCCTCACCGACCTTGAACGGCAATGCCCGCTCCTCGATCTCCTCGCGGCTGCCCGACTCGACCACCTCGAAGGTGCCGATCGCAAGCGCGTCGCCGCCCTCGAAGTGGAACTGCTTGCCGGATTCGGACTCCAGCTCGGCCAGGCCGCTGTCGGAATCGGTCAGCTCGGCGGCAACTTTCGGGTTGACCCGGATCAGAAAGGCCTCGGGGTCGCCGTGTTCGGCGGCGATGTCGCGCATCTTTCGCAGCCCCTCGAGGGCCACCGTCTCGGCCGAGAGGACGACGCCCTCGCCCTCGCAGGTGGGGCAGGGGACGGTGAGGATCTCGCGGACTCCGTCGGTGACGTTCTGGCGCGTCATCTCGACCAGGCCGAGCGGTGAGACCTCGACCACATAGCTCTTCGACTTGTCGGCGTCGAGCGCTTTGCGCATCGTCTTCAGCACCTTGTCGCGGTTGCTGGCTCGGGCCATGTCGATGAAGTCGATGACGATGATGCCGCCGATATCGCGCAGCCGCAACTGCCGCACCGCCTCCTCGGCCGCCTCGGTGTTGACTTTGGTGATCGTCTCCTCGAGGCCACCTTTGCCGCGGCCGGTGAAGCTGCCGCTGTTGACGTCGATCACCGTCAGCGCCTCGGTGTAGTCGATGATCAGATAGCCGCCGGAAGGCAGGTCGACGCGGCGGTTCAGCGTCGACTCGATCTCCTCGTCGATCTTCCATTTTTCGAACAGCGGCTTTGGGTCGCTGTAGAGCTCGACCCCGCTGACCAGCTCCGGCGCGGTGCGCTGAAAGAAGTTGGTGACCCGCTCGAACTGCTTCTGGGAGTCGATGATCGCCGTCTCGAACTCGCTGAGGAAAACGTCGCGCAGGACCCGCACCGAGAGGTCCGCCTCCTGGAAGACGAGGGCCGGCGCCTTGGTCGTCTCGGCGCGACGCTCCAGCACCTCGTTGAGGCGCTGCAGGTAGCCGATCTCGCGCACGAAGTCGGATTTTTTCGCTCCATGGGCGGCGGTGCGGACAATCAGCCCACCCGGCCCCTTGTAGGTGCGGTCGACCATCTTGCGCAGGCGGTCGCGCTCGGAATCGGACAGGCGGCGGCTGACGCCGACGCCACTGCCCTGCGGCGCGAAGACGAGGTAACGACCGGCGATCGAGACGTTCATCGAGAGCCGCGCGCCCTTCGTCTTCAACGGATCCTTGACCACCTGGACGAGGATCTCCTGTCCCGGTTTGATCAGCTCGTTGATGCGGCGGCCGCTGCCGCGGCCCCGCTTCGGGGCCTGCTCGCCGCCCGGGAGGACGATCTCGTCGACGTGGAGGAAGCCGTTGCGCTCGAGGCCGATGTCGACGAAGGCCGCCTCCATCCCGGGCAGGACGTTGTCGACCTTGCCCTTGTAGATGTTGCCGACGATCGAGCGGCGGCCGCGACGCTCCATATAAAGCTCGGCGACGTCGGCCTTGCCGCCTTTCGTCTTCGACTCGAGGACAGCCACGCGAGTCTCGCCGCGCTCGGCGGAGACCAGAATAGTTTTTTTCATGAATTCAGCTCAGTTCGGATAGGTACGCACCGCCGGATCCCTCTCTCGAGGCATCACCAGGCGAACCTTCCCTTCTGGCTGAGATGCGCTTGGATGTTGATGCTCTGAAGAACGCCGACCGCTAAGAAGGTAGCGAGCACGGAGGACCCCCCGTAGCTCATCAGCGGTAAGGGGATGCCCGTGATCGGCATGATGCCGAGGTTCATCCCCACGTTGACGAAGACCTGGAATAGCAGCGAGACGGCGATGCCGCCCGCGACCAGGGTTCCGTACGAGTTCTTCGAGAGCGTCACGATCCGCAGCGCCCGCCAGAAGAGCAGGGCGTAAAGGGATAGGACGAACGCGGCGCCCATAAACCCGTAGCGCTCACCGATCACCGCGAAGATGAAGTCGGTGCTGCGCTCGGGAACGAAGTCGAGCCGCGTTTGGGTGGCGCGATCGCCCCGGCCGGTCGTCTCACCGGACCCGATCGCGATCACCCCCTGATGCTGCTGGTAGCCCGCACCGCCGGTGTCTTCACTGGGGTGCAAGAAAGTGGTCAACCTCTGCTCCTGGTAACCCTTCAGGATCGGGACCCCCGCTGCGGGGGCCGCGATGAGGACGAGCGAGATCGATGCGACGAGAGCCGCGCCGATAACCGCGAAGTGAGTCCAGCGGACACCTCCGAAGTACATCACGGCGAGGGTGGCGACGACGAACACCAAGGAGGTGCCGAGGTCGGGCTGCAGGAAGACAAGCGCAGCCGGTGCCAGGCCGAGGCAGAGGTAGCGCACCGTGCGCTGCCTCTCGGAGCCGCGCCTGGCGCCATCGATGACGAACCCGGCGAGCGCAAGCACGAGCAGGAGCTTGCCGAGCTCAGATGGCTGGAAACTGAAGAAGGGAAGTTCGAAGGCGCGCCGCGAGCCGCGTGCCGCGAAGCCGAAGACGAAGACGAGGGCGACGCTGGCGCAGAGGAAGGTGTAGATGCCGACCCGGAGCTCGCGGAAGCGCGAGTAGTCGATACGGCTGAGGATGATCATCCCGACCAGGCCGAGGACGCCATAGATCGCCTGCCGGTCGACGTAGTAGTGGGGGCTTCCCGAGACGTCATGGAGGGTCGCCTGGTCGAGCGTGAAAACGCTGAAGGCGACCAGGGCCACCGCCGCGATCGTCAGCGGCCAGTCCATGTGGGCGAGCCCCAGTCGCTGGCCGATGCCGACGTGGACCGCGAACGGTTGGGGCCTTGCTTTTCGGGTGCGGGTTGCGTACATCAGCCGGGGCTTCCCCCATTTTCGCTGGAGACTTCGGTCGCCTGCTTGTTGTAATAGGCCTCGAGGATCTGGAGCGCGGCCGGTGCGGCCGATTCGACGCCGAAGCCCCCTTCCTCGATGGTCACGATGGTGACGATACGCGGGTCGGGGTACGGAGAGAGCACCGCGTACCAGGACTGGTCTTCGTGACCCTGGCGCTGGGCGGTTCCCGTCTTACCCGCGACTTCCACGGAAAAGCCGCCGAAAACGCCGAAGGAGGTGCCTCCCTGGGCCTGTGCGGCCTCGTGCAGACCTTCGAGGATCACCTGGCGGTAGGCGGGGTCGATGTGGACGTGACGGCGCGGCTTCGGGTCGAATTCCTTCAGCACCCGGCCCGCCGCGTCCTCGAGTTCCATTCCCACATGCGGGGTGACGATGGTGCCCCCGTTGGCGAGGGCCGCATAGGCGATCGCCATCTGCAGCGGGTTGGTCTGCAGGTCGCCCTGCCCGGTCGCCAGCTGGACGTTGTCGCCGGCCGACCAGGGCCGGCCTTCGGCCAGCCCTTCCTTGGCCAGCTGGTTGCGCCACTGCTTGCTCGGCAGCAGGCCTTCGGCTTCGCCGGGGAGGTCGAGCCCGGTCAGGCGACCGATGCCGAGCGCGTGAGACCAGCGCTGCAGCTGACCGGTGTTCCACATCTTCAGACCGAGTTCGTAGAAGAAGACGTCGGAGGAGACCTGCAGCGCCGGGACCAGGGTCAGCGGCCCGTATGAGGCGCCGCCGGCGTTCTGGAATTTCTCTCCGCCGAGGGTCAGGGAGCCGTTGTCGACGATCGTCGTCTGCGGGGTGATCACGCCGCCTTCCAACGCCGCCAGGGCGGTGATGATCTTGTAGGTGGACCCGGTCGGATACAGGCCCTGGATGGCACGGTCGGCGAGCGGCGCGGCGGGATTCCGGTAGAGGCTGTTGACCTGGTTCTGGGTCATCGGTTTCGTGAAAGCCGACGGGTCGTAGGTGGGAAAGGAGCCGAGGCCGAGGATCTGGCCGTCGTCGACGTTCATCGATATGAAGGCTCCTGGCAGGCCCCGCGAGGCGAGCGCGCTTTCGCCGGCAGCCTGGACTTCGGGATTGATCGTCAGCTTCAGGTTGTCGCCCGGCGACGGCGGCGTCGAGACCAGCTGACCGCCGGGAGTCGGCTCGCCGAGGGCGTTTACCTGGATCCGGGTCAGCCCGGACTGACCGCGCAGGTAGCGGTCGTAGGTGTACTCGACCCCTTCCTTGCCAACCTCGTCGCCGGGTTCCAGGCCTTTGTAGGGCGGTTCTTTCAGCTCTTTTTCGGAGACCTCGCCGACGCTGCCGAGCACGTGCGCGGCGCGGCTGCCATCCGGGTAGTTGCGGACGAACACGCGCTGGACGGTGACGCCGGGAAAGCGGCGCTGGTTCTCTTCCAGGTAGTAGACGAGGTCGTAGCCGACGTCGCGCCGAAGCGTTATCGGCGCCCCGGCAGCGACTTCTTCCTGTTCGCGGATCGTGCGCCTGACCTTGCGCAGCGACATGTGCGCCAGTTCCCCCAGCTGGGTCAGCTCGGCCGTCTGCTTGGCCGGGTCCGCAGGCAGCTTGCTCATCGTCAGCAGCAGCGCCAGGCTGGTGCGGTTGTCGACCAGGACACCGCCATTGCGGTCGAGGATGTCACCCCGCGGCGCGATCACTTTGTACTCGCGGGTGCGGTTGTTCTGCGCCTCCGCCAGGTACTTGCCGCCGTCCAGCACCTGCAGGTTCCAGAGGCGGAAGAAGAGGACCGCGAAGAGCGCGACGGCGATGCCGCCGAGCACCGCGATCCGCAGCGAGAGGCGACTGGCCCGAGGACGGTCGTCTGATCTCAGATACACGCGCCTAGGCTCCCAGCACCGTCGGCGGCCTGCTGCGCCGTACCGCCGGCTCCTCGACCAGGGCCGGGCGCAGCGCCCGTTTGACGCCGAGGTAGATCGGCCAGCCGAGGAAGAAGGCGAAGACGCTCTTGATCAGCATGTCGCGGATGACCAGGGTGCTGACCGAGGAATCGATCCCGAGCATCAGCTGGACCGCACCGAAGCCGAGCTCGGCGAACAGGGTCAGGACCATGCAGAGCAGTGGCGCCACCAGCTGGCTGTGGATCTCGAAGCGCTCGCGGAAGAGGCCGGCCAGGTAGCCGGTGCTGAGCAGGACCAGCGAGCCGCCGCCGAGCGGCGCGATCAGCAGACAGTCGAGCAGGAAGCCGACCGAGAAGCCGGTGACCGCCCCGGTCATCGTGCCGCCGAGCAGGCCCAGGGAGACGACCAGCGCCGGCAGCACGTCGGGGCTGGTGTGGAAGACCGTTACCCGGGAGAAGAAGGAGAGTTGGAGCAGGACCCCCAGCAGCACGATCGCGACCAGGCGGGCGAGGATCTTCGGGGTCACGATCACCGCGAGCCTCCGGTGAGAACCTGGACCAGTTCGAGATTGCGCAGATCGGCGAAGGGTCTCACTTCCACCTGCTGCTGCGCCTCCTGCTCTTCGATCGAAGCATGCGTCACTTCGCCGATCGGGATGTTGGGCGGGAAGCGCGAGGACAGCCCCTGGGCCCGCCAGCCGGCCGTGACCACCGCCTGGCCACGGTGCACGTGCTTGGCCGAGTCGATGAAGTCGAGGATCAGGCTGCCGGGATCGCCGACGGCGGGACGGATCACGCCCTGGACGCCAAGCGGAACGACCTTGGCCGAGACGGCGCTGGAGCCGTCTGCGATCAGGGTCACGGTTGCGGAGCCGCCGATGACCGCGGAGACCGTCCCGACGAGGCCGTCTCCGTTGACGACCGGGTTGTTGACGCTGACGCCGCTGCCACTGCCGACGTCGATCGTGACGTCGGAGAACCAGACGGTGGGTGAACGCCCGATCACTTCTCCCGTAACCGGCTTGTAGCCGGAAGGGATCGCTCCGCCGCGGTCGAGCGCGAGCAGCTTTCGCAACTGCGCGTTTTCGGCCAGCGCCGTCTGGGCGCCCACAGACTGCTTCCGCGCCGCTTCCAGTTCGGTGTGGAGGCGGCCGTTGCGCCCGCGGGCGTCGAAGGTCGAGTCGAACCAGTTGACGAGGTCGCGGGCGGGCTTCAGCGCCCGGTTGGCGACCGACTGGACCGGGCTGAAGATCGTGCTGACGCCGCGCTGGACGCTATTCGAGCCGCGCCCATAGGTGACCGTCAGCAACACGAAGGAGCCGACGACCAACAGCGCGAGAACCGCCCTGCGGCGGCGTACTTGCTTTCGATACACGTGGAAGACCTAAGTTTGGTGCTTTGAATGAGCGCCGGCTAAAGGAGCGCCCGCGCCCTCGAGTTGATCTTGCCGGAGCGGTGGTTCGGCCTCCGGCTTCGCGGCGATGCTGCTCTTGTACTTGCAAGAGCGCACCTCCCGCTGCGTGGCGATGCTCAAACCCCATGATGGCATCACCTGGCACCTAGGGTCGGTCGAACAACGCCGGCGCCAGCTCCGCCAGCAACCCGACCGGCAACCCGACCACGTTCGAGACGCTGCCCTCGACCCGCTCGACCAGAGCCGACCCGAGGGTCTGAATCGCGTACCCCCCCGAGCGCCCACGCCACTCCCCGAACCGCACATAGCGCTCCTTTTCCTCCTCGGTGAGCGGCTTGAAGTAGACCGAAGTCCTTTCAAGTCCAGACCGCTCCTCCCCGCCCTCGAGCACCACCAGCCCGCTCAACACCTCATGCGCCCGTCCCGACATCCGATCCAGATACGCCCGAGCCTCCCCCTCATCGCGCGGCTTCCCCAGCGCCTTCCCATCCAAGGCCACATCCGTATCGCACCCGATCAAAAGCGCATCCGTCCCCGCCGCGACGGCCCGAACCTTCATCCGAGCGTTCTCAACCACCTCAATCTCAGGATCCCCACCCGTCAGCTCGTCGACGGCGGGAACAACGACCTCGAACTTGATCCCCAGCTTCTCGAGAATCTCCCTCCGCTGAGGCGAGCTAGAAGCCAGCACGACCCTCATGCCGAGGGCGTGGGTAGGGGTGAAGCGGCCTGTGATCTTTCGCTTCGGCGAATCTCGGACGGCGGCAGGCGGATCACGAAGAAGTTAAAGCGAAACCTCCACCCACGCCCTCGGCGTCAGGAAAGCTCGGGAAACCAGATCCCAATCTCACGCGCCGCAGACTCATCCGAGTCGGACCCATGCACCATGTTGAAGGTGACCTCCAGCGCAAAGTCACCGCGAATCGAGCCAGGAGCCGCCTCGACCGGATTGGTAGCCCCAATCAGCTGACGGGCGGCCGGAACCGCTTCGACCCCCTCGAGCACCATCGCGACCAGCGGCCCCCCGGTGATGAAGGAGACCAGCTCGCCGAAGAACGGCTTCTCGGTGTGCTCGGCGTAGTGCTGGTTGGCGGTCGCCTCGTCGGCGAGGATCGTCTTCAGGGCGACGATGCGCAGCCCCTTGCGCTCGAAGCGGGCGATCACCTCGCCGGTCAGGGCACGCTCGAAGGCGTCAGGCTTGACGAGGATCAGGGTCCGGCTCACGGCTGGGGCTCCTTTGATCAGGGTTGGGAGTTGACGCCTCCTTCGAAGGGGCGGGGCTCGCCGGCTCTTTCCTGGGAGCGTTCTCGGAAGGCTTCTTGCCAGCGCTCGCCGGCGCATTTTTACGGCGCGCGGGCTGGCGTTTCTGCGGTGCTTCCCTGGACGGTGCTTCCCTGGATCCGGACCGCTCTGGCTCGCGGCGCGGAGGCTCGGAACGTCGCGGCTCGCCCTCGGGGCGCCGCTCGCGTTTCTGCGGTCCGCGCGGCTTCTCGCCGCCGCCGAGGGAGGTCTCGCAGTAGGGGCACAGTCCCCAGCGTGGATCGACCGGCTTGCCGCAGGTCGGACAGGGGTCCTTGAGCCGGCGCTGGCAGTTCGGACAGCGCAGGTAGT
>DATAIY010000199.1:0-3596 GCA_036262475.1 Solirubrobacterales bacterium | reverse complement strand
ACGTGTAGCAGGACCCGGTCCGCTGCATCATCCCGCCGCACTGCTCGCAGGCCGGACCGAGGTCGAGGCCCTGCATCCTCGCCGGGACGACCGGAGGAGAGTCGGTGAAGGCCGCGGCCGCGGGCACCGAAGCCGCGGGGGCCTTCGCCTGGGCGCCGCCGTTTCCGTTGCCGGGCTTGGAGTGGCCGTTCCCGCCATTGGCCGGGCCGGCGGTGTCGGTCGGGATGCCGAGCCCCAGCTGGGAAGTCTCGGCATCCTGCTTGGCCCGGACCTCCTGGGTCATGATCCCGAGTTCCTCCAGCGTGTCGGTGTCCTCGATGAAGCGGCTCGCGACCCAGCGCATGATGTAGTCGGGCAGAGATTTGGCGAAGGGGATCTCCGGGTTGCCGGTGATGCCCTCCGGCTCGAAGCGCATGTAGCTGAACTTGCGTACGAAGTCTTCGAGCGGGACGCCGTACTGGAGGCCGAGCGAGATCGCCGTCGCGAAGGCATTCATCAGCCCCCGCATCGTCGAGCCCTCCTTGCCGATGTCAGTGAGGAAGATCTCGCCTACCGAGCCATCGTCGTACTTACCGGCGGTGATGTAGCCCTCGTGGCCGGCGATCGAGAACTTGTGGGTGATCGATTCGCGCTCGCGCGGCATCCGTTTGCGCTCCGGAGGCAGCACGACCACCTCGGCCTCGGCGGCCTTTTTGTCCTGCGCGTCGGTCCGCAGAGCCTGCGCTGTCTTCGAGCCGTCCCGGTAGATCGCCAGCGCCTTCAGGCCACCGTTCCAGCCGCGCGTGTAGGCGTCGGCGATGTCGGCGACCGTCGCCGTCTGCGGCAGGTTGACCGTCTTCGAGATCGCTCCGGAGATGAAGGGCTGGGTCGCCGCCATCATGTCGATGTGGCCGGTGTGGGAGATCGCCCGCTGGCCGACCGCGACGTCGAACACCGGCAGGTGCTCGTCCTTGAGGCCCGGCGCGCCGATGATCGTGCTCTGCTCGGCGATGTGGGCGTTGATCTGGTCGATCTCGGAGGCCGAGTAGCCGAGCGGTGCCAGCGCCAGCGGCACCGACTTGTTGACGATCGTCATCTGGCCGCCGCCGACCAGCTCCTTGAACTTGACCAGCGAGAAGTCGGGCTCGATCCCGGTCGTGTCGCAGTCCATCAGGAAGCTGATCGTTCCGGTCGGCGCCAGCACCGTCGCCTGCGCGTTGCGGTAGCCGTGCTCCTCGCCGAGTTCGACAGCTTCCTCCCAGGCCCGCTGGGCGGCGCCGAGCAGGTCGCCCTTGATCCCGGTCGGGTCGACGTCGTAGGAGGCGTCGCGGTGCATCCGCATGACCCCGTTGTGGGGCTCGCGGTTCTTCTCGTACTCGTCGTAGGGCCCGGTCGCGCCGGCGGCGATCAGCGCTGACTGGCGGTAGGCTCGGCCGGTCATCAGCGCCGTGATCGCGGCGGCGACGTTGCGGCCCTCGACCGAGTCGTAGGGCAGCCCGTCGGACATCAGCAGCGCGCCGAGGTTGGCGTAGCCGAGGCCGAGCTGGCGGAAGGCGAAGGCGTTGGCGGTGATCTCCTCGGTCGGGTAGCTGGAGAAGCCGACGACGATCTCCTGGGCCAGGAAGACAATGTCTACGGCGTGCTCGAAGTCCTCGACATTGAAGCTGCCGTCCTCGCGGCGGAACTTCATCAGGTTGAGCGAGGCCAGGTTGCAGGCCGAGTCGTCAACATGCATGTACTCGCTGCAGGGGTTGGAGGCGTTGATCCGCCCCGACTCCGGGCAGGTGTGCCAGCGGTTGATGATCGTGTCGTACTGGACACCGGGATCGGCGCAGCGCCAGGCCGCCTCGGCGATCTGGTTCATCAAGTCGCGCGCGTCAAGGGTTTTCACCGATTCGCCGGTCACCCGCGCGGTCAGGTGCCAGTCCTCGCCAGCCTCCACCGCCTCCATGAACTCGTCGGTGACCCGGACCGAGTTGTTCGCGTTCTGGTACTGGATCGAGGTGAAGCCCTCGCCGTCGATTGACATGTCGAAGCCGGCGTCGCGCAGTGCCTCGGCCTTCTTCTCCTCGTCGGCCTTGCACCAGATGAAGTGCTCGATGTCCGGATGGTCGACGTCGAGGACGACCATCTTCGCCGCCCGCCGGGTCTTGCCGCCGGACTTGATCGTCCCCGCCCAGGCGTCGGCGCCGCGCATGAAGCTGACCGGGCCGCTCGCGGTGCCGCCCTTCTGCAGCGGCTCCATCGAGCCACGGATGTTGGAGAGGTTGATGCCGGAGCCGGAGCCGCCGCGAAAGATCTTGCCCTCTTTGGTGTTCCAGCCGAGGATCGACTCCATCGTGTCCTCGACGCTGAGGATGAAGCAGGCCGAGCACTGCGGCGTCTCCTCGAAGCCGACGTTGAACCAGACCGGTGAGTTGAAGGCCGCCTTCTGGTTGAGCAGGATCCAGGTCAGCTCCGCCTCGAAGGCGTCGGCGTCCTCCTCGGAGGCGAAGTAGCCGCCCACCCGGCCCCAGTTGGAGATCGTTCCGGCGACACGGCCGATCATCTGTTTGACCGAGTTCTCGCGCTCGGGGCTGCCGAGCTGGCCGCGGAAGTACTTCTGGGCGACGATGTTGGTCGCGTTCTGGGACCAGCTCTTGGGGAACTCGACCCCACGCTGCTCGAAAGCCGGGCTCTCGGGGTTGCCGATCACCGCGTCGCGGATCTCCCACTCGATCTGGTCGAAAGGATGCACGCCGGCAGCCGAGAACCGCCGCTCGATAGAGAGGCCCCCCAGACCGTTTTTGGGAGTACTGGTGGCGGTCTTGGACATCGAACTTCTCCTCTCGCAGCGACTTTCAGGGGTAACTACGCAGGATCGCGTTTGGGTCGGACGTAAACAGCCTCCAAAGCCGCAAACAAGGAACTGAATTGGATGACACGTCTCCTCCACATGGTGGCAACTTCGCTAACTCGGCACGATCGCCGCTGTACCCTCCAAGACATGGTTGAAGATCTGCGCCGCGGCGCCGAGCGGATGGGTGAGCGGGCCACAGCCGCCAAAGAGGCAATAGGCGATCGCGCCAACGCCGCCAAAGAGGTGGTTGGGGAGCGCGCGACCGCGGCCAAAGAGGCCACCGCCGACGCCATCGCGGCGGTCAAGCCGAAACTGCGCGGCGTCTCCCACGAGTGGGCCTTCTTCCTCTCGCTCGGCTTCGGTGTCGCCCTGATCATTCTCGCGAAGACGCCGAAGGCGACCCTCGCCGTCGGGATCTACGCGATCAGCCTCTCGGCCCTGTTCGGGACCAGCGCTCTCTATCACCGGGTCAACTGGACCAAGCCCAGCGTGCGCCTGCGGATGCGGCGCCTGGACCACTCGATGATCTTCTTCCTGATTGCCGGCACCTACACGCCGTTCGCGCTGCTTGTCCTCCACGGCACCCTCGCCCTCGCGATCCTCGTCGTGGTCTGGATCGGGGCGATCGCCGGGGCGATCGTCGAGATGATCTGGATCAACCACCCGAAATGGGCCTCGGTGCTGATCTACATGTCGCTCGGTTGGGTCGCGGCCGTCGCCTTCCCGGAGCTCTGGTCCTCGATGGGCGTCGCCGGGGCGCTGCTGGTCGCCGCCGGCG
>DATAIY010000198.1:0-2032 GCA_036262475.1 Solirubrobacterales bacterium | reverse complement strand
GGGAGCGCTCGGCGGCGGCGCGCAGGCGCTTCAAATCACGCGGGGGCTTGCCGGCCTCGCCCTGCCAGAGCGCCAGCGCCGTCTCAGCGTCCTGAACCCGGCCCCGCCGCAGCGCTCGCTCCAGCCAGTCGACCCGACCCTGGGAGAAGCCGGAGGGGCCCCGCAGGTAGCGCAGCAGGTCGGCTGCCCGCCCGGCGCCGAACTCGGCCTCCAGCAGCGCGACCAGGGCGCCGCCGACCGCTGTTCCCGCGACCGGCAGCTCGGCCTCCAGCGCCGTGGCGATCCCGTTGGCCTCCAGCGCCGTGGCGATCTCCGGCCCGCGGCGCTGCGGGTCGCGCAGCGCCACCGCGACCTGCGCCGGGTCGGCGCCGCCGTGGATCAGCTTCGACGCCTCGCCGGCAATCGCCTCCGCCTCGCCCCTTGTGCCCGCCGAGCGCAGCAGCCCGAGCCCCGCGCCCGCGGGCTGGAGCTCGGGCCCCGAAGCGCCGAAGCCGCGGGAGAGGTGGTAGAGCAGGGCGCTCTCGGTATTCGACGGGTCGGCCGCGGTCAGCTCCTCCTCGACCACCCCGATCCGTTCCCGCAACTCGACCAGGAGCCTGGCACGGGCGGCGAGCGCCGCGTTCCCCGGCTCGAACGGCAGCGCCACCGTCACCTCGGTCTGCGCCGCCAGCGCTTCGACCAGCTCGAGCTGGTTGGGGGTGAGGTCGTCGAGCCCGTAGAGGAACAGCGGCCGCTCGCCCCAGAAGCCGCCGTCGCGGTGCAGCAGCGCGATCGCCTCGCGGGCGATCCCGTGGGTGTCGATCCGCCCGATCCGGTCGCGGGCGTCGGCGTAGGCGGCGAAGAGGGTGGCGATGTCGCTGAGGTAGGCGGAGCCCTCGAGCGTAGCCGCGCTCGCTTCGACCGCCGTCGGCTCGACGCCGGCGGCCTGCAACTCGTCGAGCAGGCGCTCGAAGGCGCGAGCGAAGCCGGGCCGGGAGGCGGAGCGGCGCAGTGGCCCCAGCCTGCCGATGCTGGCGTCGACCGCTACGGCGATCGCCCGCAGCCGCTGGGCCGGCGAGAGCTCCGCTCCCGGCGGCGCCCCCGCCACCGTCGCGATCGTGCGGAAAAGGGCCCCGAAGGTCATCGCCGAGCCGCCCAGAATGGCCCCGTCCTCGCAGAGCTCGCGCTCGAAGGCGAAGACGTCGTCTTCGTTCGGCACCACGAGGATCGGGTCGCGCTCGAGCACCGCCGCGAAGCGGCGCCGGACGAGGCCCGCCCGGCCCGAGTTCAGGGGCCCGTGGATCAGTTTCAGCGGCACCCTCTCAGCCTATGTAGGAGGTCGGCGCACTCCCCTGCAAACTGCGGCGGACCGGCCCCGTTTTGCCGTCTACCGGCGCCTCTAGATTGCGAACCAGCCCATGTCCCTCTGCTTTGTAGATCCAGCCGACGCGGTTCGTGCGATCGCCGACTCGGTCGGCCGCGAGGCCCGCCGCCAGCTGCTCGGCGAGGCCGTGCGCGCCTGGGTCGACGAGATCCCCGATTCCGAGCTCGAGCTCCACTACGCGAAGGCGATCTCCGAGCTCGACGAGCACGACCTCTCGATGCTCGCCGCCTGGCACGGCTCGCTCGAGGTCGGCCACCCGGTCCCCAACCGCGACTTCCTCATGGGCGCCTTCGGCTCTCTCGGCGAGAACCGGCGCGAGGCGATGAAGCTGGCCGCCGGCTTCCGCGGCGAGGAGGCGGTCGACGCCGGCGTCACCGAGGAAGACGCGCTCGAGCTGGTCCTCAGCCTGCTCGCCCCGCCGCGCCTGATGGCGCTCGCCGTGGAGGCATTGGAGCTGTACGTCTGGGACCGCGCCGGCTCGGATAACTAGCAGCCGGGTTTTGCCCGCCACTGGCGCGAGAAGCCGGCCTCAGGCAACGGCGCCGTCGCCATGCAGCCTCGCTCAGGCGAGCGCGGCGCGGATCTCGGCGATCGCCTGCTCATTGTCGCGGAAGTGGACCGCGCTCATGCCGATCTCGCGGGCGCCTTCGCAGTTGGGAAGCATGTCGT
>DATAIY010000197.1:0-3505 GCA_036262475.1 Solirubrobacterales bacterium | reverse complement strand
CCGGGTGGCGCTCGAGGTGACGGCCCCGGGCAAGGGGGCGATGATGGTGGCGACTCTCGGCGAGGGCGCCGTGGTCGGCTGGTCGTGGCTGTTCCCGCCCTACCGCTGGAGCTTCGACGCCCGCGCTCTCGAGCCGACGCGTGCGATCGCCTTCGACGGCGCCTGCCTGCGCCGCAAGTGCGAAGAGGACAAGGGCCTCGGCTACGAGCTGATGCAGCGCTTCGCCGCGATCATGCTCAACCGCCTCCAGGCCACCCGGCTGCAACTGCTCGACCTCTATGGCGAGCCCGCGACTCGCTGACGGCCCGGCGCAAGCCGGGCCGATGACGCCCCGCCCGTTCAGGGTCAGCGACAGGCGCCGGGAGACCACCGACACCTGGACCATCGAGCTCGAGCCCGCGGACGGCGGAGCGGCGCCGCCGTTCCGCCCGGGCCAGTTCAACATGCTGTATGCGTTCGGCGTCGGCGAGGTGCCGATCTCGATCAGCGGCGATCCGGCGGCGGGCGGCCCGCTCGAGCACACGGTGCGGGCGGTCGGGCCGGTGAGCGCCGCGATCTGCCGGGCGCCCCCGGGCGAGCAGCTCGGTGTCCGCGGCCCGTTCGGGAGCTCCTGGCCGCTTGCTGGCGCCGACGGCCGCCACCTGGTCGTCGTCGCCGGCGGCGTCGGGCTGGCGCCGTTGCGCCCGGTGGTGCTGGAGGCGCTCTCGCTGCGCGCGCGGCTCGAGGGCCTGGTCCTGCTCTGTGGCGGGCGCTCGCCCGGGGATCTGCTCTTCCGCTCGCAGCTCGATGCCTGGCGCGAGGACCCGCGGCTCGACCTCGGCGTCACCGTCGACAGCGCCGAAAGCGGATGGCTCGACAACGTGGGGGTGGTGACGACGCTGATCGACGGCGCCCCGTTCGACCCCGCCCTCGCCACCGCCTTCATCGTCGGCCCCGAGATAATGATGCGCTTCGCGGTGCAGGCGCTGCTCGCAAGGGGGATGGCCGCGGCCGACCTCTACGTCTCGATCGAGCGCAACATGAAGTGCGCGGTCACCCAGTGCGGTCGCTGCCAGTTCGGGCCCAGCTTCGCCTGCCGAGAGGGACCGGTGATGGGGTTCGCCGAGATCGAGCGATTCCTTGGGGTGAGGGAGCTCTGATGGCCGCCACCGGGTCGCGTCCGAAGCTCGCGGTCTGGAAGTTCGCCTCCTGCGATGGCTGCCAGCTGAGCCTGCTCGACCTCGAGGAGGAGCTGCTGATGCTGGCCGAGGAGGTCGAGATCGCCTACTTCCTCGAGGCTTCCCGGGCGACGGTCGAGGGGCCCTACGATCTCTCGATCGTGGAGGGGTCGGTGACGACCGCGGCAGACGCCGAGCGCATCGAGGAGGTGCGGCGCGTCTCGCGGCGGCTGGTCACGATCGGGGCCTGTGCCACCGCGGGCGGGATCCAGGCACTGCGCAACTTCGCCGACGTGGCCGAGTTCGTCGCCGCCGTCTACCCGAGCCCCTCCTACATCTCCACGCTCGAGACCTCGACCCCGATCGCCGACCACGTCAGGGTCGACTTCGAGCTGCAAGGCTGCCCGATCAACAAGCACCAGCTGCTCGAGGTGATCGCCGCCTCGCTCGCCCAGCGCGCTCCGGCGATCCCCTCCTACAGCGTCTGCATCGAGTGCAAGCGCCGCGGCAACGTTTGCGTCACGGTCGCCCACGGGACCCCCTGCCTCGGACCGGTGACCCACGCCGGCTGCGGGGCGCTCTGCCCCGCCCACGACCGCGGCTGCTACGGCTGCTTCGGCCCGATGGAGACCCCGAACACGGCCTCGCTGTCGGCCTGGACGCGGATCAGCTCCGGCGCCGAGACTCCGGACCTGATTCGGGCCTACCGTTCCTTTACCGCAAACGCCCCGGCCTTCCGCGCCGCGAGCGAGGCGGAGGAGGGCCGGTGAGCGAGGGCAACGGCAGAACCCGCCGGATCGAGACCGGCTACCTGGCCCGGGTCGAGGGGGAGGGCGCGATGCACGTGCGGCTGCGGGGGGACGAGGTGCTCGGCGTCGAGCTGCGGATCTACGAGCCGCCGCGCTTCTTCGAGGCGCTGCTGCGCGGCCGGGCGCTCGGCGAAGCGCCGGATATCACGGCGCGGATCTGCGGCATCTGCCCGGTCGCCTACCAGACCAGCGCCTGCCAGGCGATGGAGGACGCGCTGGGAATCGAGGTCGGCGGCCAGCTCCGCGACCTGCGGCGCCTCATCTACTGCGGCGAGTGGATCCAGAGCCACTCCCTCCACCTCTACTTGCTCCACGCCCCGGACTTCCTCGGCTACGAGAGCGGCTTCGCGATGGCCCGCGACCACCGCGAGGTGGTCGAACGGGGGCTGCGCGCCAAGAAGGCGGGCAACCGGCTGATCGCGGCCGTCGGCGGCCGCGAGGTGCACCCGGTCAACGTCCGCGTCGGCGGCTTCTACCGGGCGCCGGAGCGGCGCGAGCTGGAGGCGCTGCTGGCTGAGCTGGAGCGCTGCCGCTCGGAGGCCCTGGAGACCGTGCGCTGGACCGCCGGCCTCGACTTCCCCGAACTGGAGCGGGACTACGAGCTCGTCTCCCTTCGCTCTCCGCTGGAGGGCGAGTACCCGATCGACCGCGGCCGGATCGTCTCCTCAAAGGGGATCGACGTCGCCGCGGCCGAGTTCGACGACACCTTCGAGGAGGAGCAGGTCGCCCACTCCACGGCGCTCCACGCTCGCGTCCGCGCTCGCGGCTCCTACCTGACCGGGCCGATGGCGCGCTTCAACCTCAATCTCGAGCGCCTCTCGCCGCTCGCCGCCGAGGCGGCGCGGGAGGCCGGCCTCGGCGATGGGTGCCGCAATCCCTTCCGCAGCATCGTCGTGCGGGCGGTCGAGATCCTCTACGCCTTCGACGAGGCGCTGCGGCTGATCGAGGCCTACCAGCGCCCCGAAGGCGCTGCCGTGGAGTTCCAGCCACGGGCGGCGGTTGGCCACGGCGTCAGCGAGGCGCCGCGCGGCCTGCTCTACCACCGCTACGAGATCACCGATGCCGGCGAGATCGCCTCAGCCTGGATCGTCCCGCCGACGTCGCAGAACCAGCGCTCGATAGAGGAGGACCTTCGCGAGTTCGTGGCCGCCAACACCCGCCTCCCCGACGAGGAGCTGCGCCATCGCTGCGAGCAGACGATCCGCAACTACGACCCCTGCATCTCCTGCTCGACCCACTTCCTGAGGCTCGAGGTCGAGCGCGAGTGAGCGTGGGGCGGCGCCTGCTCCTGGGCTTGGGGAATCCCGTCCGCGGCGACGACGTGGCCGGCCTGCTGGTGGCGCGGTCGGTGCGCCGGCGCCGGCCCGGCGGAGTCGAGGTGCTCGAGCTGGAGGGAGAGCCGGTCGATCTCATCGACGCCTGGGAGGGGGCCGGCCTGACGCTCGTCGCCGACGCCGTCGTCTCCGGCGGCGAGCCGGGCCAGGTCCACCGGATCGACGCCGGGGCCGGGCCGCTGCCGGCGTCCCTGTGCGGGCCCTC
>DATAIY010000196.1:0-8858 GCA_036262475.1 Solirubrobacterales bacterium | reverse complement strand
CTAGCTGTCCTCTTGGGCGAAATCTTCGGGGGTGACCTCGTCGAGGAACTCTTTGAACTTGTCGACGACCTCCTCGGTGTCCTCGACCTCGTGCTCGAACTCGATCGCCGACTCCTCGATCACGTCCTCGGCGGCGAAGATCGGGGCGGAGACGCGGACCGCGAGGGCGAGGGCGTCGGAGGGCCGGGAGTCGATCTCAACCTCGGAGCCGCTGACGGAGACGGTGATCGAGGCGTAGAAGGTATTGTCGCGCAACTCCGTGACCGAGACCCGCTCGCATTTCGCGTCGAGGTTCTCCAGCACGTCGGAGAGCAGGTCGTGGGTCATCGGCCTCGGCGTCGAGGCGCCCTGTAGCTTCATCAGGATCGCCGCCGCCTCCGGATGGCCGATCCAGATCGGCAGGAAGCGGTTCCCGTCGACGGTCTTCAACAGCACGATCGGCTGCTTGCCGACCATGTCGAAGCTGACGCCGTAGATCTGCATCTGCTGCACGAGAAACGCTCCCGGCCGTGGTTGACGGCCAATTATAGGTCGGCGAAGTGGGCGATCCTGGATTCGAACCAGGGACCTCGTCCTTATCAGAGACGCGCTCTAACCAACTGAGCTAATCGCCCGGAGCCGGCGATGATAGCGGTGGGGCGATGCTTGGTTCAGCCGGCTCTGCGATGCAGGGCGCGCGCCAGCGCGTGGGCATCGGCGACGTCGTCGAAGCGCAGCTCGACCGCGAATCCGTCGCCCTTCGGACGCACGGTGACCTCGTGCCCCAGGGCCGCCTCGAGGGCGTCGCCGGCCGCCTCGAGGGCCGCAACCACCTCGGGATCGACCGGCGCCCGCCTCGGCCTCGCCTTTGGCTGGCCAGCCAGCCGAACCCTGTTCTCGGTTTCGCGAACTGACCACCCGGCGCGGACGGCGTCGCGGCCCAAGCGGCGGCGCACATCGTTTCCCTGGGCTCCCAGCAGGGCGCGGCCGTGGCCCTCGCTGAGGGTGCCGCTCTCCAGCAGTCCCAGGGTCTCGTCGGGCAGCTCGAGCAGGCGGATCAGGTTGGAGACGGCGGGGCGACTGCGACCGACGCGGCGGGCGAGCTCCTCTTTGGTCAGGCCGAGATCGTCGACCAGCGCCGCGCAGGCTCGCGCCTCCTCGACGGGGTTGAGGTCCTCGCGGACCATGTTCTCGATCAGCGCCGCCTGCAGCCGCTCGGCCTCGGCCCGGTCGCGGACGACGGCCGGAACCTTCTCCAAGCCCGCCTCCTGGGCAGCTCGCCAGCGCCGCTCGCCGGCGACCAGCTCATAGCTGCCGTCCGGCAGGGGGCGGACCAAGAGCGGCTGGACGACGCCGCTGGCCTCGATCGAGGCGGCCAGAGCCGTAAGCGCCTCGGGGTCGAAGTTGGTCCGCGGCTGCTTCGGGTTGGGCTTGATCAGGCCGACCGGCAGCTCACGCAGCTCACCGGCTTCGCCGATCTCGGTTTCCGGCAGGATCGCCGCGAGGCCGCGGCCGATGCCCCGCTTGGTGCCGCTAGCCACGGCTGGCGAGCTCCTTTGCCAGCGCCCGGTAGGCGACGGCGCCACGCGAGGACGGGGCGTGCTCGGTCACGGGCAGACCATAACTCGGGGACTCGGCGACCCGGACGCTGCGGGGGATGACGGTCTCAAAGACCATTCCGGCGAAGTGGCGGCGCAACTCGGACTCGACGTCCTGAGCCAGCCTGGTGCGCTCATCGTACATGGTGATCAGCAAACCCGACACCTCGAGTCGAGGGTTGAGCTCGCGACGGATCAACCCCAGCGTCTCGAGGAATTGAACCAGGCCCTCCAGCGCCAGATACTCGGCCTGGACCGGGACGATCACCCGGTCGGCCGCCGTCAGGGCGTTGACGCTGACCGGCCCCAGAGAGGGTGGGCAGTCGAGGAGGGATCTGGCAAAGCGCTCTCGGATCGGCCCCAGGCGCTCTCGCAGGCGGGTCTCGGAACCGTCGATGCGCGGCAGCTCGACCGCAGCACCGGCGAGGTCCCGGCTCGCCGGCACCAGCCAGAGGTTGTCCGGGCCGGCCGGTCTCGCCGCCTCGGCTACGGAGACGTCGCCGGTCAGGCAGTCGTAGGAGGACGGGTGCATCTCCTTGGCGCCGCCGAGGGCGACGGTCGCGTTGCACTGCGGATCGAGGTCCACCAGCAGCGTCTGCTCACCGCCCGCGGCCGCACAGCAGGCCAGATTGACGGCGGTGGTCGTCTTCCCGACCCCACCCTTCTGATTCGCAACCGCGTAGACCGTTCCCATACCGGAGGCACCCTAGTTATCCCGGCGTTTCAGCGGGAGGTCGGATAGCCTGCTGCCCGTGTCCAAGACCGCCGACTGGCCCGATACCCCCGCAGAGCGCGCCCGCGAGCTCGTGGAGGGGGTCCTCGACGAACTGGATCTGGAGGGCGAGGTCGAGGTCGCCGAGGACGACGAGCGGATCTCGATCACGGTTCAGGGTGGGGACGACTATGGCCTCCTGATCGGTAAAAGGGGCCAGACGATCGATGCGCTGCAGCTGCTCTGCTACCAAGCCGCCTTCCGCGGCCTGCGCGAGCGCAAGCGGGTCGTCGTCGATGCCGCCGGCTACCGGGAGCGCCGGCGGGAGACGCTCGAGGGCCGCGCCGACCGGGCCGCCGAGCAGGCCCTTACCTCCAATCACGTGGTCGAAATGGACCCGATGAGCGCCCAGGAGCGCCGGGTGGTCCACGAGCGCCTCAAAGAGCGCGCCGGGGTTGAGACTTACAGCGAGGGCGACGAGCCTCGCCGCTGCGTGGTCGTCGCCCCCCTCGTCTCGGAGTGAGCGGCGACCCCACCGCGGTGCTCGACCCGGCAGGCCGCGACGCCCTGGGCAGGATTCTCGAGCTGCTCGCCACCGAGCGGGCCTCGGTCAGCTCGGTGGTCGACGACCGCGCCTGGAAGGTCCACGTCGCCGACAGCCTCACCGGGCTCGACGTCCCAGAGCTAGGCGCCGCCGAGCGCATCGCCGACGTCGGCGCCGGCGCCGGTTTCCCCGGCCTCGCCCTCGCCGTCGCCCTCCCCAACGCCGAGGTCGATCTGATCGAGTCGATCGGCCGCAAGTGCGACTTCATGCGCCGCGCCATCGCGGCCGCAGGGACCCCCAACGCCACCGTGCTGAAGACCCGCTCTGAGGACCTTGCCGCCGACGCGGGGCGGGAGTACTACGACGTCGTCACCGCCCGAGCCGTCGGCCGCCTCTCGACCCTGGCCGAGCTCGCGTCCCCGCTCCTGAAGCCGAATGGGGTCCTCGTAGCCTGGAAGGGCAAACGCGATCCCGACGAGGAGCGCCAGCTGGAGAACGCGACGGAGCAGCTAGCAATGCGCCCTGAATCAATCCTCGATGTAGGCGACAGGGCAGGCAGCCAACACCGCCACCTCCACGTCATCCGCAAGCAAGGTCCCACGCCGCCCGACCTTCCCAGAAGGGCCGGCATGGCCAAGAAGCGCCCCCGCGGCTGAACCCCAACCAGCTTTTCCGCGCCCGCAAGTCGCCGGCTGCTCCGGGGTCCTCGGTCCGAGAGGCACCCTGGTCGTCCAACAGCCAAGAGACTGGGGCGAGCGATTGAGGACGGCCAGGCCGTCCTCAATCTCCGTCCCTACCGCCTCTTCTTCTTTTTCCTTGGCGGAGGCGGAGGTGCTTTTTGTTCGGTCGCGGCCATCACCGTAGCCGTCGCCGCCTGCGGCACCGGAATCAGTTTCTGAATCGTGAACTGCTGGCCGATCGTCCAGATGTTGGTCGTGATCCAGTAGAGGATCAGGCCGGCCGGGAAGCTGAGGATGAAGGGCACGAAGACCAGCGGCAGCAGGAACATCATCGTCCGCTGGCTTTTGTCGGCGGTGACCGACATGAAGTAGCCCGAGGCCAGCTGGGTGCCGACGTAGAGGACCAGCAACACGATCAGTTCCGCCCCCGTCGCCTTCGCTGTCAGGTCGTTGATGAACAGGAACGACGCTTCGGCGCCGCATTCCCCGGCGTTGCAGCCGATGTCGGCCGGGAGCTCGTGGCGGAGAACGTAAAAGAGGGTGATGAAGACCGGAAGCTGCGCGACAAGCGGGATGCAGGAGGCAAAGGGGTTGACTTTGTTCTCTTTGTAGAAGCGCATCATTTCCTGCTGCATGCGCTGCTTGTCGTTCTTGTATTTGGCCTGCAGCTCCTTGATCTGCGGCTGCAGCGCCTGCAGCGCCCGCATCCCTTTCAGCTGTTTGTAGGTGAGCGGGATCAGCAGCGCCCGAGTGCAAACGGTGAGGGCGATGATCGACATTCCCCAGCTGAGGCCGGCGCTGTCGTGGAAGAACTGCAGAACGCCGTTGGCGATATTGATCAGCGGCTGCAGGATGTTCGCGGCGGGGAGGATCACGAGTGCACCTCGCCGTGGTACTCGGCCGGGTGGACCGGGGCCACCCGCAGTGTGAACCTGTCAGGCACGGGGTCGAAGCCGCCGTGGCTGAAGGGATTGCAGCGCAGCAGCCGCCATCCGGCGAGCAGCAGGCCGCGGATCACGCCGAAGCGCTCGATCGACTCAACCGCGTAGGCCGAGCAGGTCGGCTCGTAGCGGCAGCGCCGCGGCCGCCCGGGCGAGATCCAGCGCTGGTAGGCGGCGATCGGCGCCAAGAAGACGCGTTTCACGTGGAACGCCCCCCGGACGACGTGCTTGCCAGGGCCTCTTCGAGGCTCTTGGCGGCGCCGGCGCTTCCCTCGCGCTCGATCAGGCCCGCGATCTCTGAGCGAGCGACGATGACGAAGTCGTGGCGCGGGGGCAGTCGGTCCGAGAGGCCCCAGAAGGCCTCGCGCAGAGCCCGCTTGACGCGGTTGCGCTCGACTGCGCCGCCGACTTTGCGACTGACCGACACGCCCAGCCTCACGTCCCCGCGCTCCTCGTCACGGCGGGGGAAGGTGTAGAGAACGAGGTAGCGGGTCGCATGTGATGAACCGTCGCGATAGACGCGGTCGAACTCGCCGCTGCGCGACAGGCGCCGTCGCTTCGACGCCATTAAGGGGTGAGGCGCTTCCGCCCTTTGCGCCGGCGTCGCTTCAGGATCGCGCGGCCACCGCGGGTGCTCATCCGGGCTCGAAAACCGTGGGTCTTCGCCCGCTTCCGCTTCTTCGGCTGATAGGTGCGCTTCATGCTGGCGGAAGTATACGGACGAGGACCTGAAATCTTTTCTGCGGGATTTGCGGGGCACCCCGGTCCTGGGTGCAGGCACGCCGCTATGGTCGCCAGCCAGGTGCAAGATGACTCCTCCAGACAAGAACTCGACGCCCTCTGGCGGGCGACTCAGAGCCGGCTCAAGGCCTCGGTCCCAGAGTCGACCTTCCGACTCTGGCTGGAGCCACTCGAGGCCGTGGGGGCCGACGGAGACACCCTTTACCTAACCGCGCCGGAGAGTATCCGCGCCTGGGCGGAGCGCCGCTACGCCTCGCTGATCGCAGAAGCGCTCGCCGACTCCGGAACCCCACTGCGACGGGTCAGCTTCGCCGCCGCGCAAGCCGCCGACGGGGTGGGCGCAGAGGCCGCCTGCGTCGAACTGAACCCCAACTACACCTTCGATCGCTTCGTCATCGGCCCCAGCAACCGCCTCGCGCACGGTGCCGCCCTCGCCGTCGCCGAGGCACCCTCGGAGGCCTACAACCCGCTCTTCCTGCATGGCCCTCCGGGACTCGGCAAGACCCACCTTCTCGCTGCGATCGCCAACTACCTCGGCGACAACGCCCCCGGCCTCAGCGTCCGCTACACGACCGCCGAGTCGTTCACCAACGAGTTCGTCGCAGCGCTGCGATCCGCCGGCAATGAGGCGTTCAAGGCGCGTTACCGCGACATCGACGTCCTCCTCATCGACGACGTCCAGTTCCTCGAGGGCAAGCCCCACACCGAGGAGGAGTTCTTTCACACCTTCAACGCCCTCTATGAATCCGGCAGCCAGCTGGTTCTCTCAGCCGACCGCATCCCGAGCGAGCTCTCGACCCTCGCCTCGCGCCTGCGCGACCGCTTCGAGTGGGGCCTGACCGTCGCGGTCGAGCCCCCCAACCTGGCGACCCGGCTCACGGTCCTCCGCCGCCTCGTCCAGGAGTCCGGAGTCGAGATCGCGGATTCCGCCGCCCTCTTGGAGCTCGCGAATCGGATCGACGCCAACATCCGCCAGCTGCACGGCGCCCTCACCCGCGTCCTCGCCCACGCCTCGCTGATGGCCCGCCCCCTCAGCTCCGAGCTGATCGCCGAGGTTATCCCCCGAGCCCGGTCGGCCCAGGCGACTTCGGTCGAGGAGATCCAGCAACAGGTCGCAGAGCGCTTCGGGATCTCGCGGGCGGAGCTCATCGGCTCGAGTCGCGCCGCGACGCCGCTGCGGGCCCGCCAGGTGGCGATCTTCCTTACCCGCGAGTCGACCGACCTCTCATTGCCACAGATCGGGCGCCTCTACGGCGGCCGCGATCACTCGACCGTCCTCAACTCCCTGCGCCGGATCGA
Organism: Solirubrobacterales bacterium; assembly: GCA_036262475.1. Classification (GTDB taxonomy): domain Bacteria; phylum Actinomycetota; class Thermoleophilia; order Solirubrobacterales; family 70-9; genus VAYN01. Next base: position 2,364 of record DATAIY010000196.1, on the reverse strand, counting down.
AGCGGGCCTGAACGACGACTCCGACCTTGCCGAGCAAGTCCAGGAGTTACGCGGCGCTATCCACAGTCCGGCCCGTGACGCGGGCTGACGGCCGATGGCGCTGCAAGAATCATCCTTTTCCCCACAGCCGCTTCCACAGGCACCAAACGGCGGCCGAGGGCCGAGTTAGCCTCGACTTCGATCCTTTCCACAAGCCCTATTCCAACTCAAGAAGGCACTCAACACTTGAAGCTCACGACCAAACGAGAAGAACTCGTCTCCAAGCTCTCGATCGTCTCCAGAGCTGTTTCCACCCGCGCCGCGACCCAGGCCCTCTCCGGAGTTCTGCTGAGCGCGAGCGAGGGCCGGGTAACCCTTTCCGCCACCGATCTCGACATGGGCCTGGAGACCGCGCTCGCCGCTGACATCGCCAGCGAGGGCTCGGTGCTGCTGCCGGGCCGGTTGCTGGCCGAAGTCGCCCGCTCGCTGGCGGACCCGACCGTGGAGATCGAGTCGCGCGAGGCCGAGCACGACGTCGAGATCCGCAGCGGCAGCTCCAGCTTCCACTTGCGGGTGCTGCCGGCGGAGGACTTCCCGAAGCTGCCGTCGGCCGAGGGCGAGCCGGGCTTGAAGATTCCCGCCAAAGCGCTCGAGGCGAGCATCGACCTAGTCGCCAGAGCCGCCTCGCGCGACGACATGCGACCGGTCCTGACCGGCGTCTTCGTCGCCGCCAGCGGCTCCGAGATGACGATGGTCGCGACCGATTCCTACCGGCTGGCGGTGAAGCGGACCGAGCTTGAGGGCGAGCTCGGCGGGGAGATCGACGCCAACATCCCGGCCCGGGCGCTGCGCGAGCTCGGCCGGATCCTCTCCTCGGAGGGAGTCGAGGAGGCAGCGATCACGCTGCTCACCAACCAGGCCATCTTCGAGGCAGGGTCGATCACCCTCACGACACGCCTGATCGAGGGCCAGTTCCCCAACTTTCGACAGCTATTGCCGGAGTCCTACGAGCACGATGTCAGGCTGCCGCGCCCCGAGTTCCTCGGCGTCACCCGCCGGGTCAGCCAGCTGGCGCAGCGCAACGCGCCGCTGCGCCTCTCTTTTGCCCTCGGGGAGCTGACCGTGGCGGCGGAGACGCCCGATGTCGGCGACGCCGAGGAGACGATGCCGGCGGCCTTCGAGGGCGAGCCGCTGGAGATCGGCTTCAACCCGGAGTTCCTCCGGGAGGGAATCGAAAGCGTCGCGGGCGACGAGGTGCTGCTGCGGCTGATCTCGCCGCTGCGGCCCGGTCTGCTGCAGCCGGTCGAGGGCGAAGACTTCCGCTATCTGGTGATGCCGATCCGTCTCAACGTGTGAGGCGGGTGACCGGTGCTCGTCACCGCGATCGAAGCGAGCCCGGTCCGCAGCCTCGACCGGGTCCGGGTTGAGCTCGAGCCCGGGATCGTCAGCGTCGTCGGCCCCAACGGGGTCGGCAAGACCAACCTCGTCGAGTCGCTCTACTTCGCCCTCACCGGTCGCTCCTTTCGCACCAGCGACCGCCGCGACCTGATCCCCTTCGGCGGCTCGCTGGCCCGCGCCGAGGCCTCAGTTCGCGACGAGGACGGGTTGGAACGGCGCCTGCTGGCCTCGGTCAGCCGCACCGAGGGCCGCCGGCACCTGCTCGACGGCAGCCCAGCCGACCCGGCGACGCTGGTTCGCAGCCGTCCCCCCGTCGCCGTTTTCGCTCCGGATCGGCTGAGCCTGATCAAGGGCCCGCCGGCTGAGCGCCGCGCCCACCTCGACGGCTTCGCGGCGGCTCGCTGGCCGGCGCGGACGGAGTTGCGCAAGCGCTATGGGCAGGCGCTGGCACAGCGCAACGCGCTGCTCTCGCGACTCGCCGCCGGGTACGGCGCCGGCGCCGATATCGATGTCTGGGACGCCGGGTTGGCGGAGGCCGCAGCGCCGCTGGTCGCCGCCCGCGACGAGGCGATCGCCGAGCTCGGAGGGCCGTTCTCCACCGCCGCCGCGGAGCTGGGCTTGGAGGGAGGGGCGAGCCTCGAGTACGCGCCCCGCGCCGCCGGTTCGGCCGAGGAGATCCGGGCGGGCCTGGAGGAGCGGCGTGAGCAGGACATCCGCATGGGGCGAAGCTCGTGGGGGCCGCACCTCGACGAGCTGAAGTTCGCGACGGCCGGCCGCTCCCTGCGCCGCTACGGGTCCCAGGGCCAGCAGCGAGCGGCACTGCTGGCCCTGCTGTTCGCCGAGCGCGAGGTCCTGCTGTCGGCTCGGCGGGTGACCCCGCTGCTCCTGCTCGATGACGTCATGAGTGAGCTCGACCCGGGTCGTCGCGAGCGCCTGGTGAGGCGCCTCGACGACGGCGGCCAGGCTCTGATCACCGCCGCCGACGAG
>DATAIY010000195.1:0-2722 GCA_036262475.1 Solirubrobacterales bacterium | reverse complement strand
CCCGGTGATCGCGTTCAGTCCCTCCCCCAGCCGCAATTCGGCCTGCTCGATCAGCAAGAGATTCTCGATCCGGAGCTCACGCAGCATGCGTTCTGTGTAGCAACGGAGGCGGACCGACTCTTCGCGATCTGGCGCCAGCTGCGGGAGTGGGGATCAGGACTTCGCTTCACTTTCTTGTGGGACGGCGAGAGTCATCCGAGACTCCGGGAAGCCAAAAAGTCGAAGACGCTTCGCCCTCATCCCACTCCCCGCCCCCAGGTTGAAGCCGCTCACGCAGCTGCGCATTCGTCGGGTTGTCGCCCGAGCGAATACAAAGGACAAACGCGTCCAGGTAGGCAGGGTTGCGCCTACCCGGCCGCCGGCTCGGACGGGCCGGCGGTGGGTTGGACGAAGTCCCTGCTGCGCACCAAGAGGAACCCCAGTGCCGCTCCCGAGAAGGAGAGGATGGCGGCGATCAGGATGATCTCGTTGAAGCCGCTTACGAAGGCCACATCGGCGGCATGGGCGACTTGGGGGCGGATCGCCGGAGGCACCACCGCGGAAGCGGCGCGCGAGCCTCCGGAGGCGACCAGTTCGCCGAGGCCGGCGGGGGCGTGCGGCAAGAATTCGGACAGCTTCGAGTCGACCCGCGACTGGAAGACGGCGCCGAGGCCGGCGACGCCGGTGGCGATCCCTACCTGGCGGAAGGTCGTGTTGATCCCGGAGCCCATCCCTGATTTCTCCACCGGCACGACAGCGATCGCCGCCTGGCCGATGCCGGGATTGGTGATGCCGATGCCGACGCCGGCGATCAGGAAGCCGACGAGCAGCGTCGTCCATTCGGAGTCCGCCGAGACGCCATGCATGAAGACCAAGCCGACCCCGACCAGGGCGAGTCCGATCCCGAGCAGGATTCTGATCGGGATCCGATTGGAGAGCGCTCCTGCGATCGGCGAGGCGACGAATCCGAGCACGGTGAGCGGCAGGAAGCGCAGGCCCGCCTGCAGCGGTGAGAAGTCGAGCACGCCCTGCATGTAGATCGTCAGGTAGAGGAACATCGCGAACATCCCCGCCGAGAGCGCAAAGGCGACGGCCGAGACGCCGTTGAAGGCGGGCTTTCGAAACAGCGTCAGATCGAGCATCGGGTGCTTGCTGCGGACCTCGATCGCGATGAACGCCGCCAACAGCCCCGCCGCCCCGACGAGGCAGGTGAGGATCAGGGCGCTGCTCCAGCCCTCGGGATTGCCTCGAATCAGCCCGAAGATCAGAAGGAAAAGGGCGAGCGAAAAGGTGACGAGACCGGGCAGGTCGATCGGCTCGGGATCTTGCGCAAAGACGTTGGCGATCTTGCGCTCGGTCAGGACCATCGCCGTGACGCCGATCGGGACGTTGACGAAGAAGATCCACTCCCAGCCGAAGTTCTCGGTGATGACGCCGCCGACCAGCGGGCCGATTGCGACGGCGCCGCCGATCGTCGCCCCCCAAACGCCGAAGGCCGTTGCCCGGTCCTTGCCCTGGAACTCCTGGCCGATCAGCGCCAGCGAGGTGGCGAACATCCCGGCCCCGCCGATGCCCTGCAACCCGCGTGCAAGGTTGAGCAGCGTCGGACTGTCGGCGATGCCGCAGAGGAACGAGGCGAAGGTGAAAATCCCGAAGCCGATCGTGAAGACGCGGCGGCGCCCAAGCCGGTCGCCCAGCGAGCCGGCGGTGAGCAGGAAGGCGGCGAGCATCAGCGAGTAGGCGTCGACCACCCACTGCAAGCTCGAGAGGCTGGCGCCGAGTTCGCGCTGGATGTCGGGCAGGGCGACGTTGACGACGGTGACGTCCAGCAACAACATGAAGGTGGCGATCGAGACGAGGACGAGAGTCCACCACTTGCGCTCCATACAACCTCCGCTGGGACTGACTGGGTGCGCGGCAGGCTATCGACCCACTCACCTCGGCTTCGCGGGCCGAGCTAAACAGCGAGGTGGCCGAACTTCTCTCGGATTCGCTGGTAGAAGCTGCTCCCCGGCAGCTGCGCGAGGCGGCCGACGGAGTCGACGAATCGGACCTCCAGCGCGGCGCCGGCGGCGAGCTCGGCGAACTGCCCCCCGTCGACCGCGACCTCGACCGGCTCGCGGCCGGGGGCGTTGCCGACATAAAGGACGTCGCCGGGCGCGACGACCAGGGCGCGGGCGGCAAGCGAGTGCGGCGAGATGTAGCTGACGACATACCCCTTCACGCCCCAGGCCAGGATCGGGCCCTGGTTGGCGAGGTTGTAGCCGGTGGAGCCGGCGGGGGTGGCGGCGACGAGGCCATCGCAGCGGACGTGGCCGACCTCCTCGCCGGCGATCCGGTAGCTCAGCTCCGCGATCCGGTCGTGGGGGCGGCGCGCCAGGGTGACGTCGTTGAGGCCGACTTCCTTGCCGCCCTCGGCGCTCACCTCCAGCCCCGGCAGCTCGATCGTCTCGATCTCTCCAGCAAGGGCGCGGCGGATCCCGGTCGCTGCTTCGCCCCGGTCAACCGCGGCGAGAAAGCCGACGGTGCCGAAGTTGACGCCAAACACCGGCACCCCCGTGTGGGCGTAGCGGCGTAGCGCGTGCAGGATCGAGCCGTCTCCCCCGAGCACCAGGCAGATGTCGGGACGGAGCTCCTCGCCGGCGACCTCGATTCCCTCGGCCGCGGCGCCGTGCTTCTCGAGCTCCTGACTCGACGCGACGAGCCGCCAGCCCGCTTCGCGAGCGAGCGCCAACGCCACCTC
>DATAIY010000194.1:0-1727 GCA_036262475.1 Solirubrobacterales bacterium | reverse complement strand
GGTTCAGCGCAGCGAGGGCAGGCCGGCGCGATCGGCAACAACGCGGCGGGTGGTGCGTGGCCGGCCGCCGTTGGCTTCGAGCCAGGCTCGGATGTCCTTGGCGTAGGTGAGCGGGTCGTCCTGGCGGTTGGCGTGCAGCTGCATCAGCCAAAGCAGGCGGTTGGTGCGCTCGCGGTTCTTGAGCCCGTAGCGGCGGGGGTGAAGCGCGGCGCGGATCGGCTCGATGAGGCCGTCCAGCGGCGAGGTCGAGAGCGGCATGTCGGCGGGTCGCAGGCTGCGCAGACCACGGCGGCCGAACTGCTCGGAGACGATCCGACCGTTGCCGTCGAGCCAGCCCGAGAGCCGGGGGATCTCCGCTGCGTGAGCGTCGCGGACGAACGGCGCCCAGAACGACGGGCCGGTGAAGGCGGCCTCGACTCGGGGCAAAAGCGCGTCGATCGCCTCCCGATGCTGCGGCTCGTTTCGGTGGACCTTGGCCATCAGCCGCTCCAGCGCGTGGCGCAGGTGCCACTCGCAGAGATAGAGCTCGGCCTGCGGGAAGCGAGCACGAACAGCGCCGGTGAGGCCGATGTCGTTGTCGCAAACCACGCGTGGCGGCGCCCCCTCCAGGCTGCCCAGGAACCGCTCCCAAGCGGCCTGCGACTTGCTCGTATGCGCCTCCAGGTGCCAGAGCTTGGGGCGCCCTGCTTCAAACCCCGCCGCGCAATAGATCCTGAAGGCGATCCGGAAGCGCCCGGTGGCCGGATCGCGCACCGAGAACGGCAGATCGTCGAGCAACAGGGAACCGGCCTCAGGCCAGGCCGACGGCCGGCGCGGCTCGAACACGACCGGCGCGAAGACCTCGACCCAGTCGGCCACCAATTGGCCGTGGCGCGTCAGGCGCGACTCGCCGGTCTCGGGATCGACAGGCACGCGTCGCGCCCGCTCGCGAGCAACCAGCGCCGCCTGGCGATAGCTCGCCCCGGCCCCGACCGTCTGCAGCGCCTCGGCGATCCCACGCGCCACGAACTGGTAGTGGCGCGCGGCATGAGGGCCCTCGTGCAGGCCCACCGGACGCTCGCAGATCTCGCAGGCGTCGTGCCAGGCCTCCTCTCGCGGCAGTCGCTCGGTGAAGCGATGCGCCCTGTCGCCGTTCGCCGGAATGCACCGGTAGCGCTGGCGGCGGTGGCCGGGCTTGCCGTAGAGGCCGTCGAGTCGCACTCGAGAGCCCACGTGCTCAGGCTGCGGGCAGGCAGCTCGCGCGCTGCTCCACGTCTTTCCCTTCGTCGCCATTCCAGGCGACGAAGCTACGAGTACAACCAGACAGAATGCTCACCTAGATGCGACGGGGGGGTCGTGGCTATGGCGCTCGGGCACCCGGGCAACAGCGGCCCCACCGGGGCTGAGCGGTCAAGCGCCTGGATCTGGGACTTCTCATCGACGCAGAGCACCACGGCCGCCTCAGGCGGGTTGAGGTAGAGCCCGACGATGTCGCGGACCTTGTCGATGAACTGCGGATCGGGCGCGAGCTTGAACGCCTCGCTCTGATCGGGCTTGAGCCCGAACGCCCGCCAGATCCGGCTGATCGCGGTCTGGCTGATCCCGGTCGCCGCCGCCATCGAGCCCGTCGACCAGTGGCTCGCGTTCGGCGGCTGCTCCTCCAGCGTCTTCACGATCACCCGCTCGATCTGCTCATCGCCGATCTGCCGCGGCTTGCCCGGGCGCGGCTCGTCGTGCAGGCCGTCAAG
>DATAIY010000193.1:0-1747 GCA_036262475.1 Solirubrobacterales bacterium | reverse complement strand
CTCCTAGAATGGCCTCCGTCCGCCGGCGTAGCTCAGTTGGTAGAGCACTTCATTCGTAATGAAGGGGTCCTCGGTTCAAGTCCGAGCGTCGGCTCTAAAAAGCCCAGCAAATATCCATTTTTGGGTAAGCGTTCAGCCCCCACCGACGCCCACGATCCCCCTCCCCGCTCAGACCAGCGAGGGAGCAGGGCTTGCCCGAGCGCTCGCCGTGAGCGCCTCGATCAGGAAGCCGAACAGCGAGCGCCCCTGCAGCCTGCAGGTTCCCGAGACCGAGAGCATCCGCTCGGCGAAGCGCTCCCCGGCCTCCGACTGGCTGCCGAGGGAGACCTTGCGGTAGATCACCGCGGAGCGCAGGCCGCGCTCGGCGCGGTTGTTGGTCGGCTCTACCCCCTCGACCTCGGTGAAGGTCCAAAGCGCCGGCCAGAGCTTCAAGAGGTTGCGGGCGAAGGTGCGGAAGCGGCGGTTGCGGGTGCTCTTGACCTGGTGGGGCTCAAGCAGCGCCCGCAGCGTTCGCTTGATCGGAGCGACCTCGCGGGCCAGGCGCTCGCGATCGCCGTGGGCGGCGAAGGCATCCCAGGCGCCGAACAGCTCCCGGCAGACCTCGAGCCCCGCCTCGCCGAAGCGGCCCTGCTCGGCCAGTCCTTCGGAGTGGCGGCGGAAGTCGCGCAACAGGTGCGCCCAGCAGACCTGGCGCCGCGCCGGGTCCAGGCAGTCATAGGCCCACCAGCGATCGGAGGAGACGATCCCGGCGAAGCCCTCGCCAATCAGCTCCGGCAACTCGCGCTCGTGACGATCGGCGGCGATGTGGAAGGCAGCATGGGTGTCGGTCAGGGCGCCCCAGAGGGTGCGCTTTTGCCCGGCGTTGCGCCAGCCAGTCTCATCGACGCAGAGCACCGGGGTGTCCTTGACCGCCTCGCGAAGCTCCGCATAAGGCGCCTGCAATGCGCTGGAGGCGCGCTGGCAGATCGCATCCACCGAGCCGGTCGAGACAGCGGCGCCGAACAGCTCCCCGCAAAGCTCGGCGCCGTCGCGCCGGGAAACCCGGTTGCGGACCGACAGCAGCGCGATCGCCGCCTGAAGGCGGGGGCCGAAGGCGCTTGCCCGGGCTCCCTCCGGCAGCTCGGCACGGGTGGCGTGACCGCAGTCGGGGCAGCGTAGGGCGTGGGCGCGGTGCTCTGCGACGGTGACGGCGATCGGCGGCAGCTCCGTGACCTGGTGGCGGTGGGGCGCGCCGACGGGCTCGCGCTCGCCGGAGTCGAGCTCGGCTCCGCAGCCTGAGCAGCTCGCCGGCCAGTGGTCGATCACCTCATCGAGCTGATCCTCGGCCACCAGCTTGCGGGCCTTGCCCTCGTGGCCGGGCTGGCCGCCTTGCTTGCGGTCGCTCGGGGACCGCTGGGGCTGGGGAGGCTTGCCGGGCGGGTCAGAGGATGGTGGCCGCGAGGAGTTCTGCGGACTCTCCCGCAGCCTCTCCTCGAGGCGCTCGATCCGTGCCTCCAAGCGAGTGACCTGGCGCTCGTAGCGGGCGGTGAGCTCGACCAGGAACTCAACGCAGGCCTCCCGGCCGGCGTCGTAGACCGCCTCGGCCTCGGCGCGCTCCATGGCAGAAGGGTTCGCCGCGCTCGGGTTATGTCCCCCTGCGGGGCTGAACGCTTACCGAAACGGTCAGGTTTGCAGGTACTTTGCCGGTCAGCGCCCGCCAATATCCAAATGTGCGGCACCTTGACGGCTACCGATCGAGATCGTCGGC
>DATAIY010000192.1:0-9755 GCA_036262475.1 Solirubrobacterales bacterium | reverse complement strand
GGCCCAGGTCGGTTCGGGCGTCACGGCCGCCGCCTATCGGGTCGGAAGCGCCGCCGCGAGGACGGCGCGGACTCTGGTTCAGGGTCGTCGGCGCGGCTGGCCTTGCATCGCCGCGATCCGCGCTGGAGGCGCGGCTTCGCCCGGCGGGAACGCGCCCCCGGCGGTACCCGGCCCCGTTGCGCGCTACGGATTGGTACCCCGGCCACCCTCCAGAACGCCGCAAACCCGCTACTGGAGCGGGTCTGCGGCAATCGGGGCGCCCGGATTTGAACCGGGGACCTCACCGACCCGAACGGTGCGCGCTACCAGGCTGCGCCACGCCCCGAGAACGGCGATTATCCCAAAGCGGCGTTACGATGCGGAGACCTCCCCCGTGAAGCGGCCGCTACTTTGCTTCCTGCGCCGGTTCCCAGCTAAAGCAATGGCCCGCAAGCTTCCTCTTCTAGTCGCTCTGACTCTGATGGCGCTGGCGCCGTCGGTCGCCCAGGCGTACCTTCCTCCTGGGTTCATCGGGGTCTCGCCACAGAGCCCGGCGAACAGCAAGGACTTCGAATTGATGCGCGAGGCGGGAATCGACAGCGTCAGGCTGCCGCTCTACTGGTCGGGGGTCGAGGCCAGGAACCCCGAATACGACGAACCGGATTGGTCGAGCTTCGACCGCGAGGTCGAACTGGCGGCCGAAGCGGACATACGGGTGATGCCGTTCGTCTTCGGCACTCCGGAATGGGCGGCGCCGGAAGCGATCGACCTGCCTGTGCGCAGCCCCTGGCAGCGCTGGGGGTGGACCGACTTCCTGCGTGCCGCGGTGGGGCGATACGGACCTTACGGCGATTTCTGGAGCGAACACCCGAAGCTGCCGTTCCTGCCGATCCACCGCTGGGAGATCTGGAACGAGGAGAACATCGTCACCTTCGCCAACCAGCCCGATCCGGTCGACTACGCGACCCTGATCCGGATCTCGGGCCGGGTCCTGCACCGAGCCGATCGCGATTCGCAAGTGATCGTCGGCGGCCTCTTCGGCTGGCCCCTGCAGGTGCCGCCGAACGTTGCCTCCGGTGACTTCCTTTCCCGTCTCTACCGGGCGCGGAACGTGAAGCGCTACTTCGATGGCATCGCCCTGCATCCCTACGTGGCCGACGCGCGGGCGATGGGCGCCCAGCTCGACAATCTGCGGCGAATTATGCGGGTGCACCATGACATCACCACGCCGCTCTACGTGACCGAGCTGGGTTGGGGCTCGCGCAACGGGCCGACGCGCTGGGAGCGCGGCCTCTACGGCCAGGCCAACGAGCTCTCGAAGGCGTTCTCGGTGCTCTCGGCCAACCGCCTGCGCTGGCGGCTGGGAGGAGTCTGGTGGTTCACCTGGTCCGACGAGGGCGGCGGCTGCCAGTTCTGCCGCTCCGCCGGCCTCTTGACCGAAGACCGCGAAGCGAAGCCGTCCTGGTACCGGTTCAACGCCTGGACCGGCGGCGATCCGGACACCGTGCCGCGGGCCCGGTACGGAGAATGAGGCGCCCGGCGGCGGCTTGGGCCGGTGTGGCGGCGAGCTCAGCGGGTAGCTGGAACCTCGCGGCGGCTAGGCTCCGCTGAGACTTTCCAATCGAACAAGGAGAACTTCGATGGCTTACTCGGTACCCGATCTGCCGTACCCCTACGACGCGCTCGAGCCCCACATCGACGAGGCGACGATGCGCGTCCATCACGACAAACACCACCAGGCCTACGTCGACAAAGCCAACGGTGCCCTCGAGGGCACCGAGTGGGCCGACCGCGATGTCGAGGACGTCCTCAAGAACCTCTCGAGCCTGCCCGACGACAAGCAGGGCCCGGTCCGCAACAACGCCGGCGGCCACTACAACCACTCGCTCTTTTGGCAGATGATGAGCCCGGACGGCGGTGGCGAGCCGCAGGGAGAGCTGGGCTCGGCGATCGCTGAGGCATTCGGCTCCTTTGACGCCTTCAAGGAGGAGTTCAAAAACGCCGGTATTGCTCGCTTCGGCTCCGGCTGGGCCTGGCTGGTCAACGACGCCTCGGGCGGCCTCGCGGTCGTCTCGACACCGAACCAGGACTCGCCGATCTCCGACGGCAGCACGCCGCTGCTCGGAGCCGACGTCTGGGAGCACGCCTACTACCTCAAGTACCAGAACAAACGCCCCGAATACCTCGACGCCTTCTGGAACGTCGTCAACTGGGACTACGTCAGCGAGCGTTTCGTCAGCTGAGCGCTAGTTGATCGGGGCCGGCCGCGCCGCTTCCGGGTGGCGCGGCTCGGCCTCGCCCTTCGGCGGGATCTCGCTCATCGCGTGCTCGGCCAGGGCGGTGATGGTCAGGCTCGGGTTGACGCCGACGTTGGCGGGAACCGCTGCGCCGTCGCAGACGAGCAGGTTCTCGTAGCCGAAGACGCGCTGGCGCGAGTTGATGACGCCGTCCTCGGGGCTGTGGCCGATCACGGCGCCGCCGAGGATGTGCGCGGTCGTCGGGATGTTCATCAGCGCCTCGGTAGTCGAGCTCTGGGCGATCCCGCCGGTGCGCTTCGCCAGCCACTCTGCGGCTTCGTTGGCGACCGGGATGAAGGTCGGGTTGGGGCGGTTGGGGTCCGGCTCGGTCTGCAGCCGGACGTCGCCGGAGCGCTTCAGCGTTGGCCGCAGCGCGATCGCGTTGTCGAGGGTCTGCATGACCAGGAGGATGATCGTGCGCCGCGACCAGTTCTTCGGCCAGAGGACCTTGGCGAAGCGACCGGGGTGGCGGAGGATCTGCGCCGCCAGCTTCAGCGGGCGCGTCACCCGGGTCCCGTTGCCGACGATCAGCGTGTAGAGCATGCTCATCGAATCGCCGGCTTTGCCGTAGGTGACCGTCTCGATGTGGGTGTGCGGGTCCGGGTAGATGCTGGAGGTGATCGCGACCCGCTTGGTCAGGTCATCGGGGTAGTCCTCGGGGACCGTGACCGCGAGGATCACCTCGCTGTTGGTCCGCACCAACTCGCCGAGCCGGGAGGAGATCCGCGGCAGGGCGCCGCCGCGACGGCAGCGCTGGAGCAGCTTGTTGGTTCCCAGCGGCCCGGCGGCGACGATCGCGCCGCGGGCGGTGAGCGTGCGGCGGCCGCGGCCGGAGAGGAGGCCGGAGCGCTCACTGGTGACCGCGTAACCCTCGCTGCCGTCGGCGGGGCCGAGCGGGCGGATCTCGGTCACGGTGCGGTCGGGGCTGACCTCGACGCCGCGCCGCTCGGCCAGCCAGAGGTAGTTCTTGACCAGCGTGTTCTTCGCCCCGTGCGGGCAGCCGACCATGCAGCGCCCGCACTGTATGCAGCCGGTGCGCTCCGGTCCCTCGCCGTCGAAGTAGGGATCGGGAACCGTTTTCCCGGGCTCGCCGAGGAAGACTCCGACGGGAGTCTTGCGGTAGGTGTCGCCGATTCCCAGCTGCTCGCCGAACTCGCGCAGCAGCTGGTCGGCGGGATCGTCGTTCTCGTGGACCACGACCCCGAGCATCCGCTGCGCCTCGGCGTAGTGGGGGGCGAGCACCGACTCCCAGTCCTCGAGGTCGCCCCACTGCGAATCCTTGAAGAAGTCCGACGGCGGCACGTAGAGCGTGTTGGCGTAACCGAGGCTGCCGCCGCCGACGCCGCAGCCACTGACGACGGAGACGTCCTTGAAGGGGGTGAGCCGGAAGATTCCGCGCAACCCGATTCGCGGCGCCCAGAAGTAGCGGCGCAGGTCCCAGGTGGAGTTGGGAAGGTCCTCGTCGCCGAAACGCTTGCCGCACTCGAGGACCCCGACGCTGTAGTTCTTCTCGGCCAGCCGCAGCGCCGACACGGACCCGCCGAACCCGGATCCCACAATGATCCAGTCGTAGTCGAACTGGCTCCCGGCCAGACTCTAAAGCTCAGCGGCCTATCAGGCCTCGCCCGGCTCGACCGGGCGGAAGTCCGAGGTCCGCGCCCCGCAGACGGGACAGAACCAGTCCTTGGGGATGTCCTCGAAGGCGGTTCCCGGCGGGACTCCGCCGTCGGGGTCACCGATCGTCGGGTCGTAGATGAACCCGCAGCTCTCGCAGATCCAGAGCGTTGCCTCTTGAGTCGCGGTCATGCCCGAATTCTAGGGAATCGCCTATTTGTCGCCGAAGCTGACCGAGACCGGCTCGCGCTCAGCTTTGTCTTCGATTTCGAAGTACTCGCGCGCGGTGAAGCCACTCTGGTTGGCAATGATCGAGCCCGGGAACTGCTGGATGTCCGTGTTGTAGGACTGCACGTTGGAGTTGTAGATCCTGCGCGAGGCCTGGATCTCGTCCTCGAGCTCGGAGAGGTTGCGGCTCAGCTGCTGGAAGTTCTCGGTCGCCCGCAGGGTCGGGTAGTTCTCGGCGACGGCGCGGAGGTCGGTCAATGCCCCGCTCAGGTTGGACTCGGCTTTGGAACTGTCGGCGACGCTGTGGGCGGACATCGCCTCGGCCCGCGCTTTGGTCGCTTTCTCGAAGACCTCGCTCTCGTGCGACGCATAGCCTTTGACGGTCTCGACCAGGTTGGGGACCAGATCGTGACGCCGTTTGAGTTGGACGTCGATCCCGCTCCATGACTCGTCGACACGGTTGCGCGAGGCGATGATGCCGTTGCGCTTGCCGATGTAATAGAGGACCGCGATGACGATGATCGCGACGACGACGATGATGGCGATAAGCATGGAGGCTCCTGTGGTCGAACGGACTTGACGGTCATCCTACCGCCGTTTGGCGGCGCCGACAGCGGCCTGGACGCTTAGGATCGGGCGATGGGCGCCAAGCAGGAAGCGCAGGAATGGGCCGAGGCGGTGCGGCGCTACGGCGATCGCGGGGGCGTCACCTACGAGGAAGTCGGGGGGATCAATCCCAAAGACGCGCCGGTGGCCCTGTGCGTCGGCGGCGTCAACCGGCTCACCGGCCAGCTGGTCGAGGGTTTCTGGGGAGCCTCCTGCGACGCCGACGAAAGGGAGGTCGGCGGTCTCTTCGGCAAGGCGGTGTTGCCGACGGCGATCCTCGCCAAGGCCCACATGCCTGACTTGGCCAAAGTGGTGCCGGCCTTCAACGTCGAGTCGATCGAGGGCCACGAGGTCGTGACCCAGCGCTTCTCGCGGAAGGTCGAATTCGAGTCGATCGACTTCAACCGGCGCTTCTGGGCGACGGTGCCCAAGGAGTACGATCCGGTCGCCCTGCGCGAGCTTTTCAGCCCCGGCTTCCTGGGTTGGGTGACGGCGATGACCGGCGAGATCGACTTCGGCGTCAACGATCGCCAGCTCTGGTTCCTCTGGCGGCTGCGCGAGCGCAGCGATGCCGAGCTGAGGAGTGCCCTGAAGAACGCCGGCGAACTGTTCAAGCGGCTGCAGGGGGAGATGGACGAGAGCGGCATCCACACCTACGCTCCCGGCCCCTGGCACGCGGGCCTGGAGCCCTTTCCTCGGGACTAGATGAACTAGGCGGGGTAGTCTGGATCACCGGGGAGAACCGGCCGCAAGTCGTCCCGGTCGCCGATCACCTTTGGCGTGACCGACTCGACATCGCGCCCGCGAAAGGCTGCAAGCGCCTCGTCGGAGGTGCGGAAGGGAAGCAGCCACCGCAGCTTGTTGATTGTCGGGAAGGAGAGTGAGATCTCTGCCGTCGCCTGCGCCTCGAGGGCGTCGGCGGGCCTGTACCAGCGGGCCTCGGTGGTCTCGACCCCGTCGGCCCTCGGCGGCGTGTGGGCCGGGGCCAGCGCGAGGAAGAACCAGGCGTCGAAGCGGGTCGAGACCACCTCCGGGGTGACCCAGCGGGAGAACAGCACCAGCTCCTCGCCGGCGGGCAGCTCGATCGAGGCCTCCTCGGCCAGCTCGCGCATCGCGCAGGCGCGGTGGCCCTGCTCGCCCTCCCCGTCCTCGGGGTCGAGCGCGCCGCCCGGGAAGACCCAGACGCCGGGCATGAACTTGGCCTCCTCGCTGCGCTTCAGCAGCAGCACCTCCAGGGCCCGTTCGGAGTGCTTTCCACCGCGCCGGAGGAGAACGATTCCGGACGCCGGCCGGGGGGTCGAGGGCGGGCCAAAATTCGGCAACTCGGCCGGCCCGGGCTGAGGATCGTTCACCCGCCCACCCTATCGGGCTGTCTGAGCTTAGGCGCCATATTTGACCCCTGAGCTCAGACACGCGCCACGGGCCTCAGCCGAGGACGCGTCCCCGGCCTCGCCGCACCCCGGGCGCGGTTGGCGCGCCAGATCAGGAAGCCGATCAGCGCCAACGGCGCGAGGATCGCGAGGCCCACGATCGCGACGCCGGCGGCGATCGCGAGGATGCGGACGGCGTCGCTGAGCGCGTCGTCGATGCCCCAGCCGCCCTTGCTGCTGGACGTGCTCCCGGTGCCGGCCTCGATCCGCAGCGAGACCCGCGAGAAGCTTGCCCGGCGCTGCAGCGTCGTCAACCGGGATCGCAGGACGGCCGCCCGGCTTCGCTCTGCCCGCAGCTCGGCTTCGACGGTGGTGCGCTCGGCTTCGGTATCGGAGCCGGCGAGCTCGTTCAGCAGTCCGTCGATCTTGGCGTTGGCGTCCTGCAGTCGTTCGCCCAGCCCGACCGTCGGCGCGGTGATGTCGTTGGTCGCCTCATGTCGGGAGCGGACCTCGGCGATGCCGGAGAAGGCGGCGAGGGCGTCCCCAAGTTTGGCGCTGGGGATCAGCAGATCGAACTCGGCGCCCGCCTCGCCCTGGCTGCCGTTGCTGGTTGACGACTTCAGGACGATGCCGTCGTAGGCGGCGAGGCGCCGCTCGCTCTCCTCGGCGCTCTGGTCCACGGCGGCGGTCGAGACGTCGACGGGCTCGGCGCCGAGCTCGGCCTGGCGGCCGCGGCGGCGAAGCTCGTCGAGGGCGGCGTTGCGGGCGATCCCGAACAGCCAGGCGCGCGGCTCGCCGCGACTCCGGTCGAAGCGGGAGCGCTTGCGATAGGCGCGCTCGAAGGCGGTCGCGGTGACTTCCTCGGCGCCGGGGCCGTCGCGGAGGAGGCTTACCACGTAGTGCGTACCGGGTTAGCTCCATCTGATGAAGCCGACATCGCGCAGTCTGTTTCCACGGCGGGGGCGTCACGGGCGCGCTCGCGGCCTCCGCAGCCAGATCCCGCCCGAGTGCCTTCACAAGGAAGGACATCCGGTGCGCTGGAGTCAGCCCGGTACGCACTTACCACGTAGGCGTAGACGTCGTCGCGGCAGGAGCGGTAGAGCCGATCGAGGGCGAGGTCCGCCTCACGCGGCGCCTCCACTGCGGTCGCGACCAAGGCCTGCCTCACGCCCTTACTACGAGCGAACGAGCGATTCATCACAGGCGAGTATCGAGTTAGTCCGAGTTATGCGACGGGTGGTGCGACCCGAGCGCTCTGCTCGACGGCCGGCGCCGAGGCGACTGCGGCGACGATCGAGTCCGCCGTGATCCCGAGCAGGCGGCGCAGATCCACCTCTGAGATCGAGAGCGGGGGCATGAGAACGACGGTGTTGCCGAGCGGGCGCACGATCGCGCCGCGCTGGCGGGCCTCGTTCGTCACCCGGTGTCCCATCCGCAGCGCCGGGCCGTGCTCGCCGAGGTCGATCCCGACCATGAAGCCGCGGCTGCGGACCTCGACCACCTCCGGCATCGCCGCGACCCCCTCGAGCAGCTCCTCGAGCAGGCGGATCTTCGCCTGCAGGCGCTCCATGGTCCGCTCGGACTCGAAGACGTCGAGGTTGGCGAGCGCCGCCGCGCAGGCGAGCGGGTTGCCGGTGTAGGTGTGGCCGTGGAAGAAGGTCCGGAACTCCTCCGGGGCGCCGAGAAAGCCCTCGTAGACAGCCTCCGTCGTCAGCGTCGCCCCCAGCGGCATGTAGCCGCCGGTGATGCCCTTGGCGAGGCAGAGGAAGTCCGGCGCCACCTCCTCCTGTTCGCAGGCGAACATCGTCCCGGTGCGGCCGAAGCCGGTCGCGACCTCGTCGCAGATCAGCAGTACCCCGAAGCGGTCGCAGAGCTCGCGCACCGCCCGCAGGTAGCCGGGCGGGTGGACGATGATCCCGCCGGCGCCCTGGACCAGCGGCTCGAGGATCACCGCGGTGACCTCGTCGCCGACGCTGGAGAGGATCCGCTCCATGTCCGCAGCGTCGCCGGGCTCGGCGGCGTGGGTCTCGAACAGCAGCGGCTTGTAGGTGGCGTGAAAGAGGTCGATGCCGCCGACAGAGACCGAGCCGATCGTGTCGCCGTGGTAGGCCTCGCGGAGGCGGACGAAGGAGGTGCGGCGGGCATGCTCGCCGCCCCGCTGCTGCTGGTACTGGAAGGCCATCTTCAGGGCGATCTCGACCGCGGTCGAGCCGGAGTCCGAGTAGAAGACGCGGGAGAGGCCGGGCGGGGCGATCTCGACCAGGCGCACCGCCAGCTCGGCGGCTCCCGGATGCGAGAGCCCCAGCATCGTCGAGTGGGCGACGCGGTCGAGCTGGTCGCGGAGGGCCTGGTCGATCGCCGGGTGGCGATGGCCGTGGACGTTGCACCAGAGCGAGGAGTGGCCGTCGATGTAGCGGCGCCCGTCGCTGTCGATCAGGTGCGAACCCTCAGCCCGCTCGATCACCAGGGGGGCCTCCTCACTCCAGCCTTGCTGCTGGGTGAACGGGTGCCAGAGGTGGTCTTGGTCGAGCTGCGCGGAGTCAGCCGGCATCGCAGGGTTGACCCTAATGGGAATCGCGGTTGAACCCGGTCAGGGCGGTGTGTGACCAGGCTCCACAAGTATTACACCGATCCGTGTAATACCGAAAATCGATGGCTGAGCGAGGCGCGATACCGGAGGTTCCCGAGGCCCGCCGCCGGGTCCTCCGTGCTGTCCGGTCGCTGTTCAGCCCGCTGCTACCCGACGACTACCTGGAGCTCATTAACCCTCTTTGGTCGACCCGCGAACTGCGGGGGCGGATCGAGCGGATCGAGCCGGAGACCGCCGACGCGGCCACCGTCGTGATCCGCCCGGGCTACGAATGGATGGGCCATCTGCCGGGTCAGTACCTGCGGATCGGTGTCGTCGTCGATGGCGTCCATCACTGGCGCGCCTACTCGCGCACCGCCGATCCGGATCGCGCGACGGCTGCATCGCGATCACCCCGAAGCTGGTCGAGGCCGGAAGGGTCTCGCCCCACCTGGTGCGTGACGCGCGTCCCGGCGAAATCATCCGCCTCGGGGGCGTCGAAGGAACCTTCGTGCTGCCGAATCCGGCTTCCGAAAAGCTGCTCTTGATCAGCGCCGGCAGCGGTGTCACGCCGATCATGAGCATGATCGCGAGCCTGGCCCGCAGCGGCGCTGTCGGCAACGTCGTCCACATCCACTCGGCGCGCACGGCGGATCGAGTGATCTTCGGCGAGCGCCTGCGCGCCGTCGAGGCCGAGCACGCGGGCTTTGACCTGCACCTCCGCCTCACCGCCGAGCAGGGTCGCATCGCGCCAACCGACCTCGACGCGCTCTGCCCTGACTGGCGCCGGACGATCTTGCGTCTGGCGTTCCCCGGCGGAGAGGCCCGGCCGAAGCCCGGTCCTTACCGCGCCGAGCAGACCCCGGCTCTGTGACATAGCTCACAGGAACAACTATTGCTCACAAGAAATGGTTGCTGACCTGCAACTATTAGCAAGATGCAAGCGAGCGCTGTGAAGGTAGTTGCCGAGAAGGCGGCTTCGGAAGTCGGGCCTGAGGCGCAGGAGACCGCGGCTCGGCTGACGGCACTGCTGCGCCACCTCTTCCTCTACGACCGTGGCAATCAGCTGCGGGTGATCGAGGACTCCGGGCT
>DATAIY010000191.1:0-6313 GCA_036262475.1 Solirubrobacterales bacterium | reverse complement strand
GCCGGTGCTGCGGACGCTCGTCGCGCCCAGCACCGACTTCGCCGGCTTCTGGCGGGCGCTTGAGGAACTATCGGCGACCGTCGCCCCGGTGGCGGAGACGCAGGCCAGCCTCTTTGTCGCCCTCGACCGCACCTTCGCCGCCCTCGCCCGCGTCTCCCGCCCCTACATCCAGGAAACGATCGAAAAGAGCCCGTCGACGCTCGACACGGCGAACGCCGACCTGCCGGTGCTGCGGCCGTTCCTGCACGACTCCCAGCGCCTCTTCACGGCGCTGCAGCCCGGCGCCAAGGCCCTCGCCGAAACCTCGCCGATCATCGCCGAAGCGCTGCACGCCGGCGTCCCTGTCCTCAACGCCTCGCCGGTCCTCAACAATCAGCTGGAGCCGACCGCCGAAGCCCTGCTCGACTTCCAACGGGCGCCCGGTGTCTTCAACGGGCTCAACCTGCTGATCGACACCAACGAAGTGCTCAAGCCGTCGCTTCGCTTCATCGTCCCTGCCCAGACCACCTGCAACTACCTGACGCTCGCCTTCAGGAACCTTGCCAACGCGACCAGCCAGGGCAACAGCCAGGGCAACTGGCTCAACTTCATCAGCTACGAGCCACCCGCAGGGCCGAACAGCGAGAGCGGCCCGTCGTCCGCACCGGCGAACGGCCCTGGTTCCGATAACCACCTGCATTTCAACCCTTACCCGGAAACCGGCGCGCCGGGCCAGCAGCGCGCTTGCGAAGCGGGCAACGAGAAGTACAAGGTCGGCAAGACCGTGATCGGACGAGCTCCGGAAGTTTGGGGGACGACCACCCGTGGCCAGGTGAGCAAATGAGCCGTCTTCCCGAGCGCGACAAGAGGCAGGGCGCGACCAACCGCCGCTTCAAGTGGCGGCCGAGCAACGTCGCGATCGCGATCATCTTCATCCTCGTCTTCACGATCGGCCCCTACATGGCCTTCAGTGGCCACGTCCCGTTCACCAGCTACGGCTACGAGGTAAACGCGACCTTCGCCAACTCGGCCAATATCGCCCTCAACTCGCCGGTCAGGATCGCCGGAGTCGAAGTCGGCCAGGTGATCTCGACCAGTCGCGATGGCGACGCGACCAAGGTCACCATGACCGTCGATGGCGCCGGCCGCCCGATCCACGACGACGCCTACGCTGCGATCCGGCCGCGGATCTTCCTCGAGGGCAACTTCTTCATCGAACTCGACCCAGGGAGCCCGAGCGCACCGGAGATGGACAGCGGCGGCACGATCCCGGTCAGCCACACCTCCACCGCGGTCCAGTTCGACCAAGTGCTGTCCGCCCTGCAGTCGCCCGTGCGCGCCGACCTCAGCCGCCTGCTGGAGAGCTATGGGACGGCGCTGACCCACAAACCCACCGCCGCCGAAGATCTCACCCAGCTCCCTGAGGTGAAAGGGAAGAGCGCCGCCGAAGCGCTCAACGGGGCCTTCAAGTACGGCGGGGAAGCCGGACGCTACAGCGCCCAGGTGACCAATGCGCTGCTCGGCACCGAACAGCGCGACCTCTCGCGGCTCGTCGCCGGGGCGGGGCGGACCTTCGGCGCCTTGGCCAGTCGCGAGTCCGACCTGCAGGGGCTGATCGACAACCTCAACATCTTCACCGGCGCCCTGGCGACGCAGTCGACCAACCTGGCGACGACGATCCACCTGCTGGCGCCGACCCTGCGCGTCGCCCACTCCTCGCTGGTCAGCCTCAACCGGACGCTGCCGCCGCTGCGCACCTTCGCGATCGAGCTGACCCCCGCGGTGGCCGAGCTGCCCGAACTGATCAGCGCCTCGAAACCGTGGTTGGCTCAGGTCCGCCCGCTGCTCTCGGGCAAAGAGGGCGGCGGCGTCGCCAAGCTACTTAAGGAATCGATCCCAGGCCTAGCCGGCGCCGCACAGGCGGGCAAGGAAACGGCGTTGCCCCAGCTCAACCAGCTCAGCCTCTGTAGCACGAAGGTGCTGGTACCGACCGCCAACCAGACGATCGAAGACCAGTTCAGCACCGGCGGTCCCAACTACCGCGAGCTCCTCTACACCCTCGTCAACCTCGCCGGGACCGTGCAGAACTTCGATGGCAACGGGCCGTACGCCCGGGCTCAGACTGGGGGCGGCTCGCTACTGGTTGGAGAACCGAACCCCAAGGGGAACCCCGAAACCGTCAGCGATCAGATCAACTACGCGCACACGATCGTCGAACCGATCGGGAACCAACCCCAGCTCGGCGGGCAGCCTCCCTTCAAGCCGAATGTGCGCTGCTACACGAACCCCGTTCCGAACGTGAACGGCCGTCTCGGCCAGGTCGGGCCCGCCACTCCGACGGTAGGGGGGGTGAATCCATGAGCGAGCCAACCTCCAAGTCCGGCCGCTGGACCCACTTCCGCGCCTGGATCACTCGGCAGGCCCGCGGTCACCGCAAAGACACGATCGCGATCATCGTCCTGGTGCTCGCGGGCATCGTGATGATGCTCGCGATCTTCACCCAGCAGAAAGCGTCGCTGCCGCCCTGGCTGCCCTTCGTCGGCGAAGAATTCGAACACATCTCTGCCGAGTTCACGACCGCCCAGGCAGTCACGCCCGGCCAGGGCCAGGCGGTGAACATCGCCGGGATTCAGGTCGGCAAGGTCACCTCGGTCGATCTCGAAGACGGTCACGCGGTGGTCGGGATGGACATCCACCCCGAATACATGCAGTTGATCCACCCCAACGCGACCTTCCTGCTGCGGCCGAAAACGGGTTTCAACGACATGGTCGTCGAGGTCGAACCGGGAACCGGCAAGAAGCACGTCGAAAGCGGCGCCAAGTTCACCCTCGCCCAGACCGAACCGAACACGAACCTCGACGTCCTCCTCAGCAGCCTGGACGCCGACACCCGCCAGTACATTCAGCTGCTGGTCGCCGGTGGCGCCCAGGGAATCGGCGGGCGAGGCAAGCAGCTCGGCAACGCGCTGCGTCGCTTCGAGCCCTTCGTCCACTACACCGCGAAGCTGAACAAGGTCGTCGCCCAGCGCCATGTCGCGCTTGCCCGGGTGATCCACGACTTCGGCTTGCTGACCACGGAACTCGGCCGCCACGACGCCGAGATCAAGCGCTTCGTCACCTCCTCGGACGCCGCGCTCGGCAACTTCGCCAACCAGCAGCAGTCGATCCAGGATGCGCTACGCGAATTCCCGGCAACGCTGCGAGCGACCAAGGCCGGCCTCGCCAGCTCGAACAGGTTCTCTCAGGCCGCGTACCCGGCACTGACGAAGCTGATCCCGCAGGCACAGGCATTGACCCCAGCTTTCAAGGCGACCGAGCGAATGTTTAGCCAGACCACGGTGCCGATCCGTGACCAGATCCGCCCCTTCACTCGCCAGATCCGCCCGGTTCTGACCCACGCCAACGAAGCCTCGGGACCGTTCAACAAGACTGTCCACGGATTCGGCAACTCGCTCGCCGCCCTCAACACTCTCTTCAACGAGCTCGCCTACAAGCCGAAGGGCGCCCAGCAGAGCTATCTCTTCTACCTGCCCTGGCTTAACCACAACTTCAATGCTGCCTTCAACCTCCAGGACGCCGGCGGTCCGGCGCTGCGGGGCCTGGTCCTGATCACCTGCACCGGGACCGAGCTCGGATACGGAGTCGCTGAAATCAACCCCTTCCTCAAGACGCTGCTCGAAGTCGCGAACATCCCCCACCAGGATGAAATCCCGGTGTCACCGAGCAAATCCAAAAACGGTTTCTGCGAACTCAAACAAAAATGAGCAAGCGCGCCCCCAGCACCACGCAGCTCCTCGTCATCGCCGGCTTCGCCCTATCGTGTTTCGGGATCCTGCTCTTCCTCTGGGTCACCTTCGGCGGTCCGACGCCGTTCAAGGCGAAGCCGTATGAGATCAAGGTGCCCTTCGACGAGGCGTCGACGCTCGCCGAACAGTCCGACGTCCGCATCTCCGGCGTCAACGTCGGCAAAGTCCAGAGCATCGCCCTGGCGCCGAACGGCAAGCAGGCCCTGGCCACGGTCGACATCGACGACAAGTACGCGCCCCTGCCGCAGAGCACGCGGGCAATCCTCCGCACCAAGACCCTGCTGGGGGAGACC
The DNA here is from genome assembly GCA_036262475.1 of Solirubrobacterales bacterium. Lineage (GTDB taxonomy): Bacteria > Actinomycetota > Thermoleophilia > Solirubrobacterales > 70-9 > VAYN01. The sequence continues at coordinate 2,235 of DATAIY010000191.1, read as the reverse complement.
TACATTGAACTCACCCCCGGCTCCGGCGCCGGCCCCCAGCTCGCCGACGGTGGCACGGTCCCCGAGGCCAACGTCGCCCAGTCGGTGCAGCTCGACGAGATCTTCCGCACCTTCAACCCGCAGACCCGGGCCGCATTCCAGAGCTGGATGCAGGAAGCAGCGGTCGCGATCAACGGCCAGGGCCAGAGCCTGTCCTATGCGATCGGCCAGCTCGAACCGACCTTCACCGAATTCGAAAAGCTGTTCCGCATCCTCGACACCCAGCGCGTCGCCGTCGCCCAGCTCTTCCGCAACGGCACCACCACCTTCCGTGCCCTGCGCGGCCGCGAAGGCGAGCTGGCCAGCCTGATCCAGAGCTCCAACACGGTCTTCCAGACCACCGCACAGCGCGACCGCGACATCGAAGCGCTGTTCCGCGCCTTCCCGACCTTCCTCGACGAATCGAAGCTGACGCTGAACCGGCTCAAGGGTTTCGCCCTCAACACCGATCCGCTGGTGCGCCAGCTCGTCCCCGCCGCCGAACAGCTCTCGCCGACCTTCATCGCGCTCGGGAAGTTGGCGCCGGAAGCCAAGGGCCTCTTCGAAGGCCTGGCGCCGGTGATTGCGCGGGCGCCGACCGCTTTCCCCGCGCTGCGCAAGCTTTTGCGGGACGAATTCCCGCCGCTGCTGCGGGCTCTCGATCCCTTCGTGCGCAACCTCAACCCAATCCTCACCGGCCTCAACCTCTACAAGCACGAGGTGACGTCATTCTTCGCCAATGTCGCGGCCGCCACGAACGGCGAATTGACCGAAGAAAATGCGGCCGGAGAACACCTGCATTTCCTCAGAACGATGGGGCCGCTCAATCCGGAAACCGTGTCCACCTACAGCAACCGCCTGAGCATGAATCGCAACAGTGCCTACAGCCCACCTCTGTGGGCCAAGGGTCTGGCAGCGGGCCTGCCCGGCTTCGACACTCGCCAGTGCAGCTCCGGGATCACCGCCACGCTCGATCCGGAAACGCCGAAAAGTTCGGCCTTCCAGGAACGCACCAAGAAAGGCACGCTCGCGGAAGCCGAAGACCTCTTCAACCGCATAAAGAAATACGCCTTCGCGGAACAGTCCAGCACCGCAACGGCTCCCGCCCCCGCCTGCACCCAGCAGGCCCCCTTCGAACCGATCTACGGCAGCGGCGCGGCCACCACCTACCAGCACACCTTCGAACAGCCCGCACCGTAGGGCGCCGCGCGGTTCGCGGCGCCCTCGTCCTCCTTCATGCCCGCTTGTACGTGAGCACCGCGATCCCGTCGCCGACGGTCTTGGAGTCGGTTAGCCGCAGCCGCTTCTTATCGGCGGTCTCACCGAAGAGGTGCTTGCCGCCGCCCAGCAGCACGGGGAAGACCATCAGCCGCAGCTCGTCGACGCGGTCGTGCCCGACGAGGCCCTGGACGAGCTGGGCGCTGCCCGCGACGAGGATCACGCCGTCGATCTCGCGCTTCAGCTTCGCGACCTCCTCTGCCAAGTCACCGGAGAGGATCGTCGAGTTGTTCCACTCGGTCTTCTCGAGGGTCGAGGAGAAGACGTACTTGGGCATGGAGTTCATCTTCCGGCGAAGCCGACCTCATCGGTGATCGTCGGCCAGGCGGCGGCGAAGCCCTCGTCGGTCACCCGCCCGAGCAGCTGGGCCTCGGCCTCGAGGACCTCGTCGAGCTTGAACTTGTCGCCCTCCTCGTCGCGGGAGATCTCGAAAGTCCAGCCGCCGTGTTTGAAGCCCTCGGCTCCGCCGGGATCCTCGATCACTCCATCCAGCGAGACGAACTCAGTTACGACGATCCTTGCGATGACGTCCTCCTCCAAGTTACCGTCGGCTCAGTTCGATTCTGAGCCCCTTTTACCCCTGCGACGAACGGGCCGTCGCGAAATCGACACGACGCCCTGAGCGCCTTCGCGATAGACCCAAACTGTCGCGAACTTCTTACAAATATGCGTAGGGCACGCAACTCCTTGTCTGAGACAATGACATGATGGAGTTGATGCGGGGGAGCTGGACCGTCAAGCGCCTGGACGACCTAAACGGCAAGGTCGACCAGGGATTCGAACGGATCGACGCCGACCTCCGGGCGCTGCGGGTCGAAACCAGAACCGAGTTCACCGCCCTGCGTACCGAGATGGAAAGCGGCTTCGGGCAGGTGGATCAGCGCTTCGAGCGGTTGGACGAGCGGTTGGACGAGCGGTTGGACGACCGCTTCGACGCAT
>DATAIY010000190.1:0-11558 GCA_036262475.1 Solirubrobacterales bacterium | reverse complement strand
CCTTCGAGAAATCACCCGAATACAGCGTCTGCAACGCGTAGAGGACGACGACTGATGCGAGGACGCGAGGCAGGAGCCGGACCGGCCGGCCGGCCGGTCCTGTCGGGGCGGCATCCCCCGCCTCCCCGCCAGCCGCCGGAGGAGCCGACCAATCCCGCAACAGAACAGCAAAGACGGCACCGGCGATCACGAGGTAGAGCGGCACCAACAAGTTCGCTGATTCTCCGCCGGCGTGGAGCGGTACGCGGAACGGGAGCGCCGCGACGATCGCCAACGGCAGCAGGAGCGGCCAGCGCCGGAGCGCGGCTGCGAGCACGGCCACCGCGATCGCCCCGACGACCGCAAGCTCGACGACCCGGGAGGTGTGGTGGCGCAGGTCGACGATCTGATGGCTGTGCCACTGGTCGCCCAGGATCAGGACCGGGAAGAGGCCGATCGCCAGGAGCATCGCCGCCGAGCGGGCGCGACCGGCTGGAAGCAGGATCGCCGCGGCGCTGGCGCCGGCGGCGATGAAGACGCCGACGCCGGCCAGGAAGTCGCTCAAGGCGACTGTCTCCCGGCCGCTTTGCAGGCCTTGGCCTGCGTGCGCGGAGCGTGGAGGAGGCGGATCACGCCGGGCGGGACCAGGATGCGTTCCTGGTCGCGCAGCTTGACCCGCAGCTTGTAGCGGCCCGCGGGGGCGATGCCGCCTCCGCGCTGCCGCCCGTCCCAGTAGAAGGTGAAGAAGTGGTAGCGCTTGAGGAAGCGGTCGCGGGCGAGGGTGACGACCACACGCCCGCCCGGCTTGACGATCTGGACGGTCGCGTCGTCGGAGCGCGTGACCCGGAAGCGGATCCGCTCGCGGTCGAAGATGCAGTCGCCGTTCGGGGTGAAGCTGTGGCTGGCGGGAAAGCCGAAGCTGACGCGGTCGAGGACGAGCGGGTCCCGCTTCACCCGCTGCGCCCAGCCGAAGGCCGCGACGGTTGCGAGGACGAGCAGCGCGAAGACCAGTGCGGCGCCGTTAGCCCGCCGCCGCGGCATTGTCCTCGCCGACGATCACCGTGACGTTTGCCCCCGCCGAGACGGATTCGATTTCCGAGTTCATCAACTGCAGCTTCTTGATCCCCAGCTGCTTGGCTACCTCCTTCGCTTCCGGCTTGTGGCCGCGGCTGAACATGACGACACTTTCGGCGTAGCTCGAACTGCTGTTGGTGATCGCGCCGAGTTTGAAGCCCTTGCCTTCGACCTTGTCTGCGTAGCTGGCGGCCAGGTTGGGAACGGCGGTGCCGTTGAGGACGGTCACTTCGATTTCGTCCGGCTGCGTCTTGGCGGAGGCTTCCTTGCTGTTCTTGCCGCTGGCGCCTTCGCTGGTGTTGTTGAGGATGGAGTAGGCGACGCCGCCGCCGATGACCAGCACGACGACGAAGATGGCGATCAGGTAGGCGGGCTGGGCGAGCCGTTCGCCGAAACCCGAGAGGCCGTCGCGCAGGCGTTCGCGGCGGGTCATCTCCGGCATCCCCGCCTCGCGGCGGCGGCGGCGCTCCTCACGGCGGCTGACCGCCTCGTGTTCGGCGGTGCGGCCCTCCTCCAACGCCCGCAGCTCCCCCGCCCGCTGGGAGGCGACCGTCGAGGTCGTCTCCTTGCGCTCGGCATCCCGCTCCGGCGCCGAGCCGGCCCAGTCGCGCAGTCGGCGGATGTCACGACCGTGGGTGAAGGAGAGCAGGGCGAGGAAGGCCAGGCCGAGAAACGCGGCCAGACCGGCGAACGCGCCGATGTGTTCGATCACTCGGACCAAGTGGCTGCGAGAGGCTACTCGTCGTAGACGACTGTCGCGGCGTCGCCGCCCGGTGCGGCGATCAACTCCACCACTCGCTCGGCCAAGTTAGCCTCGTCACCGGCCAGAACCAGCTGTTCCAGCGAGTTCAGCGTCGCCTCGACCCACTCGGAGTCCAGCGGCCGCTGGCGGACCGCCCTATAGATCCGCTTCGACGCCGTAGGCTGCGGCTTCTCGGCGGCCCCGAAGAGCTCCTCGTGCAGCTTCTCGCCGGGGCGCGGCTTGGTGAACTCGACCGCGATGTCCCGCTCGGGCTCATAGCCGGCGAGCCGGATCATGTTGTGGGCGAGGTCGACGATCTTGATCGGCTCGCCCATGTCGAGGACGAAGACCTCGCCCTTGCCGGCGCCGATGTCCCCGGCGCGGATCACCAGCTGGACCGCCTCGGGGATCGTCATGAAGTAGCGGGTCATCTCCGGGTGGGTGACGGTGACCGGCCCGCCGCGCTCGATCTGGCTGCGAAAGATCGGCACGACGCTGCCGGAGGAGGCGAGCACGTTGCCAAAGCGGACCGAGGCGAAGCGGGTGCCGGGGTGGTTGAGGCCGGCCGACTCGACGATCCACTCGGTCATCGCCTTCGAGGCGCCCATCACCGTCTTCGGGTTGACCGCCTTGTCGGTCGAGATCAGGACGAAGCGCTCGACCTTGGAAGCGGCCGCCGTCTCGGCCGTGATTCGGGTCGCGATGACGTTGTTACGAACGGCCTCAAGCGGGTTGGCCTCCATCAGCGGAACGTGCTTGTAGGCGGCGGCGTGGAAGACGACGTCGGGCTTGAAGCGCTGCATCGTCTCCAGCATCCGGTGCGGCTCCTTGCAATCGGCGAGGACCGACTCAACGTTGGTGAAGTGGCGCTCCTCGACCATCTCGCGGTCGATCTCGAAGAGGTTGTCCTCGGCGTGATCGAGCATCACCAGCAGGCGCGGGCCGACGCGGGCGATCTGGCGGCAGAGCTCGGAGCCGATCGAGCCGCCGGCGCCGGTGACGAGGACGATGCGATCGCGCAGGTAGGCGCCGACCCGGTCGAGCTCGACGACGATCGGCTCGCGACCGAGCACGTCCTCGACCTGAACCTCGCGCAGCTGCTTGTTGAGCTGGACGCCGCCCCGCAGGAGCTCGAACACGGTCGGCAGGGTGCGGACGCGGATCTCGCGCTCGCGGCAGGCGGCGACGACCTGGCCGCGGAGCGTGCCCGGCGCCGAAGGGATTGCGATCACGACCTCGTCGGGCTCGGTCTCGTCGAGGATCGACGCGATCTCCTCGGTCGAGCCCAGCACCTTCAGACCCAGCATCCGCATCCCCCGCTTGCGCGGGTCGTCGTCGATGAAGCCGATCGCGGTGGCGCCGAGGTTGGGGTTGAGCTGCAGCTCACGGACGACCATCTGGCCGCCGGAGCCGGCGCCGATCACCAGCACCTCGTGCTTGGGCACGCGGGCGCCGCGCGAGGGGCGCTCGACGATCAGCCGCACAACCAACCGGGCGCCGGCGATCAGCATCATCGTCAGCACGAAGTCGGTCACCTCGACCGAGCGCGGCAGCGTGTGGGCGAACGGCTTGGCGACGGCGAAGAGGACGACCAGGATCGCGCTGGCGACGGCGACGGCGCGGAAGATCAGCATGAAGTCGCGGCCGCTGACGTAGCGCCACCACTTCTGGTAGAGCCCGAAGGCGGCAAAGACGACTAGCTTGCCGACGACGACGAAGCCGACCGTCTGGGCGAACAGCACCTCGTAGCGGTGCGGCCATCCGTGCGGGTCGTCGAGGAATCGCAGCTGGAAGGCGAGGAAATAGGCCAGCGCGACGAGCACGGCGTCGGCCGCCACCTGCAGGACCCGATTGCGGTAGACCGGGTGATTCAACCGGCTCATCGACCCCCGAGTTTAGGGGGGGATCGGGCCGGATGGGGCGGTTACGCCTACGATGTGCCGCTCGATGCACGCCCTCCTCACCCTCGCCAGCATCACCGACAAAGTGGTGGAACCGATCGTCGACGTCGCCACCGAATTCATCGGCTCGGCCGGCGTCGTCGCGGTCTTCGCACTGATGATCTTGGAGTCGGCCTGCATCCCGATCCCCAGCGAGGCGATCATGCTCTTCGCCGGCTTCAGCGTCTCCAATGGGGAACTGACCCTGTTCGGGGTCGTCGCCGCGGGCGTTCTCGGCAACGTCGTTGGCTCGGCGATCGCCTACGCCGTCGGCTACTACGGGCGCATTGACCTGCTGGAGCGCAACAAGCTGATCCACATCAGCCCCAAGCACCTGAAGTGGGCCGATGACTGGTTCGAGCGCTACGGCTCGGCCACCGTCTTCTTCTCGCGGATGCTGCCGATCATCCGCACCTTCATCTCACTCCCCGCCGGGGTGGCGAAGATGCCCTTCTGGCGCTTCATCATCCTCACCACCCTCGGCTCGCTCCCCTGGGTGACGGCGCTGGCACTGATCGGGCGCAGCGTCGGCGACAACTGGGAACACTGGCGCCACAACCTTGGCTACCTCGACTACATGGTCCTGTTGGCGATCGTCGTCGGGGTCGTCTACCTGGTGGTCAAGCGGCGGCGGGGGGGCGGCGGGCCCGACGAGGGCGAGGGCGCCGCAACCTCCGAGACGGCCGACCCGAGCGGCGCTTGAGCCAGGCGGTCGAGGGACGAATCCCGGCCCGGCGTGCGGTCGCGCTGGGGATCATCCAAGGTCCGGCCGAGTTGCTGCCGGTCTCCAGCTCGGCCCATATCGTCCTCGTCCCCTGGCTCGCCGGGTGGGACTGGGACGCGATCGACCCCGAGGTGCGAAAGAGCTTCGAGGTGGCGCTGCACACCGGCGCGGCGGCGGCGCTGCTGATCGGCCAGCGACGGGTGATCCTCGATGAGCTCCGCGAGTTCGACGGCCGCCGGGCCCTTCTGCTCGGCCTCTCCTTCCTGCCGGCGGCGATCATCGGCTACACGCTCGAGCGGCCGATCGAGCAGCGGCTCGGCGGCCCCCGCGCCACCGCCTACGGGCTGCTCGCCGGGGCGGCGGCCATGCTTGCGAGCGACACCCGCCCGCAGCAGCGGGGGCGTGGAGACGCGACCGCGGCGGACGGCCTGGCCCTGGGAATCGCTCAGGCGACGGCGCTGGCGCCGGGCGTCTCCCGCAACGGGATCACCCTCGCCGCGGCACGCTGGCGGCGCTTCTCCCGCGACCAGGCGAACCTGCTCTCGCGGACGGTGGCGCTGCCGATCATCGTCGGCGCCACGGCGCTGAAGGGCGCCCGCCTCGCCCGTCGCGGCGCCTCGCCGGAGCTGCGGCGCTCGCTGGCGATCGGCGTCGCCGCCTCCTTCGCCTCGACCCTCGCCTCCCAGCGGCTGATCGGGCTGGTCGAGCGGGACCGGGCGCTGTGGCCGTACGCGGCCTACCGGACCGCCCTCGCCGCCGCGGTTCTCGTCAAACTGGGGAAAGGATGAGCGACGCCTACGCCAAGGCCGGGGTCGACCAGGAGGCGGCGGACTCCGCGGTCGCCGCGCTGGTGCGGGCGCTGGGAACGATCCAGCTCGGGCGCCCCTCCGCCCAGGTTCCGCTGCCGGGCCACTACGCGAGCGTAATCCGGATCGACGAGCGAACCGGGATCGCGCTCTCCACCGACGGGGTCGGCACCAAGCTGCTGGTCGCCGCGGAGCTGGGCCGGTTCGACACGGTCGGGATCGACTGCGTGGCGATGAACGTCAACGACGTAATCTGCGTCGGCGCCGAGCCGCTGGCGATGCTCGACTACATCGCCGTCCAGCGGGCCGATCCGGAGGTCTGCGAGCAGATCGGGGTGGGGCTGGCCCGCGGCGCCGAGCTTGCCGGGGTCGAGATCCCCGGCGGCGAGCTCGCCCAGCTCGGCGCCCTGGTCAGCAGCGTCGACGTCTCCGGCGCCTGCTTCGGGACCGTCGCCCTCGAGGCGATCGTCGACGGCTCCGCGGTGGCGCCAGGTGACGCGGTGATCGGCCTTCCTTCCTCCGGCCTGCACTCCAACGGCTACACGCTGGCCCGCTCCGCCCTGCAGGGCGTCCCGCTTGACGACGACCGCCTCGGCCGCCCGCTGGGCGAGGTGATGCTGGAGCCGACCGAGATCTACGTCAAGCCGATCGTCGAGCTGCTGCGCTCCGAGGTCGAGGTCCGCGGCCTCGCGCACATCACCTCTGGCGGCACCGGCAACCTGCTGCGGCTCGCCGCCGAAGTCGGTTACGAGATCGACGCACCGCTGCCGGTGCCACCGATCTTCGAGCTGATCCAGGAGCGTGGCGAGGTCTCCGACGAAGAGATGCACGACGTCTTCAACATGGGCTGCGGCTTCTGCGTAGTCATCCCCGCCGGCGACGAGGGCGCCGCCCTGGCTCTGCTCCATGCGCACTACCCCGGCGCGAGACGGATCGGCCATGCCGTCAAAGGCTCCCGCCGCGTCCGCCGCGGCTGACCTCCCCACCCCTAGATTAGGCCTTCTCCCAGATCGTCCCGGTCAGCGCCCGGGTCGGGCGCAGGCGGTGCTCGGCGGCCAGCCGCCAGAGCTCGGCGCAGGTCGGCGGGCCGGCGCTCTGGCCGAGCACTTCCGCCTCGCGGGTGGCGATCGACCCGAAGCGCTCGATCGCATCGAGCGGCGCCAGCGGCCCCTCATTGACGAGGGTGGCGCCGGCGGCGATGGCGGCGTCGCGGTAGGCCTCCAGCGGCTGCCAGCCCCAGACGCCGTGGTGGACGTCGTCTTCGCCGATGAAGACCACCGAGGGAAAGGAGAGGCGCTCCCTGCCTTCGGTCTGGCTGAGCTTGCCGGCCGCGCGCGCCTCAGCGGGGATCTCGCGGACCTCGTCGATGTGATCGCTGAGTGCCTCCAGCGGCGCGTTGGAGGCGAGGTCGATCTCGAAGCGGGCGACGTCGAGCCCGGCCGCTGCTGCCTCTGCCAGCAGGGTGCTGGAGGTGTCGAGCTTGCGCCGTCCGTACATCAGTCCCTCGCGCAGGCGCCGCAGGTAGCGGTAGCCGGCCTCCCAGCCCTGCTCGCTCGCCGCCTCCACAGCCATGCAGGCGGGGTAGGTGCTGGCGATCGGGTTGGCGGTCCAGAGGCGAGGATCGCACGGCATGCCCGTCTGACCGGCTACGTTGAGCCAGTGAGACATCAGGTCGGCGAAGCAATCCGGGCCCGAACCGATCGAGCCGTCGTCGTCGCGGTAGTCGCTGCCGAAGCGGCGGGCGAGACCGCCCATCACCCAGGCAAACTCAAGTTCCCCGTCGAACTCCCAGATCAACCGCCGCAACGCCGGCTCGGCTCCCCACGACCAAGAGCAGGCCGGGTCGGTGTAGTAGCGAACTTGAACGGACACGTGCCCGACAATATTCACATCGCTCCCATGCCTCGTAACGTCTGCCACGAAAGCTGATGGATCCCTCCTCGACCAGCTCACAGATGATCGGCACGGTTCTCTCGGGCCGCTACAAGCTAGAGGCCAAGCTCGGCAGCGGCGGCATGTCGACCGTCTACCTCGCCCGCGACGCCACCCTGGACCGCTCGGTCGCGGTCAAGGTGATGCACCGGGAGATGTCCGAGCAGCCCGACCAGCTCGAGCGCTTCCGCCAGGAGGCGCGCGCCGTCGCCAAGCTCTCCCACCCGAACGTCGTTGCGGTGATCGACGCCGGCGAGGACGGCGGCCACCCCTACATCGTCTTCGAGTACGTCGAAGGGGAGACGCTGAAGCAGCGGATCGCCCGGGTCGGGGCGCTCGACACGCAGGAGGCGCTCGCCTACGCAATCGAGATCGCCCGCGGCCTCACCGTCGCCCACGCGCGCAACATGGTCCACCGTGACATCAAGCCCCAGAACGTCCTGATCGACGCCGAGGGCCGCGCCAAGCTGACCGACTTCGGGATCTCCCGGCAACTCGAGCAGGACGGGATGACGGCGACCGGCCGGGTGCTCGGCACCACCGACTACGTCGCTCCCGAGCAGGCGATGGGCCACGGCGCCGACCCCCGCTCCGACATCTACTCGCTCGGCGTCGTCCTCTACGAGATGCTGGTCGGCCAGGTCCCATTCCACGCCGACAGCCAGGTCGGGGTGGCGATGAAACACGTCAACGAGGAACTGCCCGACGTGCAGCAGCGCCGGCCCGAAATCTCCGCCGCGGCGGCGCTCGTGGTCGAGCGAGCCACGGCCAAGGAACCGGCCAAGCGCTACCAGGAGGTCGGCGAGATGATCGACGGCCTCTCGACTGCGCTGGAGGTCGAGGCGGCGCGGGCGGGATCGACCACCGGCGAGGCGACCAGCATCCTCGACGCGGTGCCGGCGGCGAAGCGCAAGCTCTCCAGCCGCGTCCGCTGGTCCTGGGCCGCGATCGCGCTGCTGGTCCTGGTCGGCGGCGGCACCCTGCTGGCAGTGCAGCTGATCAGCAGCGGCGGCAGCCCCGGCGGCGGCGGCGGGGCGCTGAAGAACAAGGGCTCGACGGTGGCGATCTCCTCCGCCACCGACTACGACCCCCAGGGAGATGGCCAGGAGGACCCCGAAGCGATCAGCCTCGCGGTCGACGGCAATCTTGAAACCGCCTGGAGCAGCGAGCATTACGAGACCGAGACCTTCGCCGGGACCAAGACCGGGCCCAACCCCGGCGTCGGGCTCTACGTGACCACGACGTCGCCGGCGACCCCTTCGGAGATGGTGATCCACACCCCGACCCCGGGCTGGGACGCGCAGATCTACGCCACCGCCTCCGAACCACCCGAAGCGCTCTCCGAATGGGGCGAACCGGTCGGCGAGGTTGCCGACGCCGGCAAGACCGAAGAAGTCGAACTCCACCTCGCCACGCCGGCCAAGTACTTCCTGCTCTGGTTCAACAAGGCGGCCCCGGCGGCTGACCAGGAAGGCCGCTTCCAGGTCGAAATCAGCGACGTGAAACTAGTCGAATAGACGACCGGGGGCTCAGAACTCGTAGGGGCGGGCGCGGCGGTGGCGCTGCACCGCCAGCCTGACGAGGCGGTCGCAGAGATCCGGGTAGGAGATCCCGCTCGCCTCGAGCAGCTTCGCGTAGACGCTGGTCTCCGTGAAGCCGGGCATCGTGTTGATCTCGTTCACCAGGACCTCGCCGCCGGGCTCAACGAAGAAGTCGCAGCGGGCCAGGCCCGAGCAGCCGGCGAGGGCGAAGGTCGAGGCGGCCAGCTCGCGGATGCGCTCTTCCTGTGACGCGGGGATCGGCGCCGGCACCAGGAGTTCCATACCGCCCTCTCCGTACTTCGAATCGAAGTCATACCAGCCGGACTTAGCGACGATCTCGCCCGGGAATGAGGTCTCCGGGCTCTCGTTGCCGAGCACCGAGCACTCGACCTCGCGGCCGCCGGCCGAGGCCTCGACGATCACCCGCGGGTCGTGGCGCAGGGCAAGCTCGAACGCCGCGTCAAGGTCCGAAAGCTTCCCGACCCGGCTGATCCCGACGCTCGATCCCATCCGCGAGGGCTTGACCCAGAGCGGTAGCCCCATCTCCTCACAGCGCTGGCGCCAGCCCGGGTCGCCGACGGCGACGAAGTCGACCTGGGGCACGCCGCGCTGGGCGAACAGGCGCTTCAGGGTCAGCTTGTCCATGCAGGTCGCCGAGGCGAGCACGTCGGAGCCGACGTACGGGAGGTTGAGCATCTCCAGCAGGCCCTGGAGGCTGCCGTCCTCGCCGAAGGCGCCGTGCAGGACCGGGAAGGCGGCGGCAGCGCCGAGCAGACCGGCACCCGGCACCAGCTCGACCGGGCGGCCGTCGCATTCCCAGGACCCGTCGCGCTCGATCTTCACCGCGACCACGTCGTGGCCGGCCGACTGCAGCCCGCGCGCGACCGAGGCCCCGGAGCGCAGCGAGACGTCGTGCTCGGAGGATCGCCCGCCGCTGAGGACCGCGACCCTGATCCGCTCGCTCACGGTTTTTCTTCTTCTTCGGGGGTCGGGATCGCTGCCTTCTTGCCGACGACGATCGTCACTTCGGAGCCCGGTTCGAGTTCGGAGCCAGGAGGCGGGAACTGGTGGACCGCGCGGCCGACCTGGCTTGGAACTTCGGTTTCTTGTTCTTCGACCGTCGGGCTGAGGCCGGCGTTGCGCATCGCCTGCACCGCTTCGGAGCGGAGCTTGCCGATCACGTTCGGCACCTTCGCCTGTTTCTTCGCCTTGGCGACGACGATCGAGACCGTCGTGCCCTGGGTGACCTGGCGCCCTGCGCTCGGCGACTGGCGGATCACCTGGCCGGCCGGTTCGGAGCTTTCTTCTTCGGAGACGGACGGTTCGAGTCCGCGACCGCGAATCTGCTGCACCGCCACCGCGCGCTGGGTACCGACGAGGACGGGCACCTTGACCAGCTTCGGCCCGCTGGAGACGAACAGGGTGACGTCGGAACCGTGCGTCGCGGTGTTTCCGGCGGGCGGTTCGGAGTGGATCACCGATCCTTCTTCTACCGAGCCCGAGTTGACGTTTTCGACCTTGACGCCGAAATGAGCAGCTTCCAGCTTTTCGGTCGCTTCTTCGAGCGTCAGTCCGGCGGTCCCCGGGACGGTGCCGCTGCCGGGGCCGGCGCTGACCGTCAGCGTCACCTTCGGCTTCGAGCAGAAGAAGGTGAGGAAGGAGCACTCGAGCGAGGCCCTGGCGCCTGGGGGCGACGCGGTCGGATCCTGCTCGAGGACTTCGTTCGGCGCGGCTTCGCGTTCGACCCGCTTCACTTCCCCAACCGAGAAGCCTTCCTGCTGGAGCAGGGAGATCGCGACATTCAGTTCGTTGCCGGTCACGTTCGGCACGTCGGTCGTCGTGTCCCTGGTCAGCGCCAGGCCGATCAGGATTCCGATCACGGCGGCAACCGCGACCGCCGCCCAGATGAGACGGTGGCGCTTGCGCTCCTCCTCCTGCTCGGGGTCCTCCTCCACCGGGACCGCGACCACCGGCGGCAGCGGCGCGAAGGCGGCGGTACCAGAACCGACCCCCGGTTCCCTGATCGCCGCGTCGAGGGCGGCGATAAAGGCGTCGGCGCTCTGGAAGCGCTGGCCCGGCTCCTTCTCTAGCGCCCGCATCACCACCGCGTCGAGTGCGGGTGAGACCTGCGGGTTGATCGAGCTCGGTCGCTGGGGGACCTGCGAGACCTGTTTCATCGCCACCGCGACGGCACTTTCGCCCTCGAACGGCACCCGCCCGGTCAGCGTCTCATACAGCAGCACGCCGATCGAATAGAGGTCGGAGACCGAGGTCACTTCGAAGCCCTGGGCCTGCTCCGGCGAGAGGTAGTGCGGGGTGCCCATCACCGAGCCGGTCTGGGTGATCTCCGAGACGCCGGCGCGGGCGATCCCGAAGTCGGTAACGACGGCCTTGCCCTCGCGGTCGACGATCACGTTCTGCGGCTTCAGGTCGCGGTGGACGATGCCGTGGCGGTGGGCGAAGCGGGCCGCCACGAGCACCTGGCGGATCAGCGCCACCGCCGGCCCGCTGTCAAGGCCGCTGTCGATCAGCTGTTTCAGGGTCGGCCCCTCGATGTACTGCATGGCGATGTAGTAGGTGCCCTCGAACTCGCCGCGGTCGTAGACGGCGACGATGTTCGGGTGCTGCAGGCCCGCCGCCGACTCGGCCTCGCGGTGGAAGCGCTCGACGAACTCGCGGTCCTGGGCGAAGCGCCGGTGCAGGACCTTGAGCGCGACCTGGCGCTGGAGGTGCGCGTCCTCGGCCAGCCAGACGTCGGCCATGCCGCCGCTGCCGAGCCGGCGCAGCACCCGGTAGCGGCCGTCGCCGAATCGATCCTGA
>DATAIY010000189.1:0-2156 GCA_036262475.1 Solirubrobacterales bacterium | reverse complement strand
ATCGTCGGGCCGGTGCTGGTGACGCTCCTCGCCACCGCGGCGTCCCCGGCAGTCGCGGTGGCCAGCACCCTGGCCTTCGTGGCGACGGGCGTGCTGACGTTCGCGGCGCAGCGCGGCACCGAGCCGGCTCCCAGCGCTCGTACGGCAGCTGACCGAGCCGCGACGGCCAGACCTGCCGGCGACAGAGGCAACCGAGCGGATCGCCGCCGCACGGCGATCGCAGTGCCCGGGGTTCGGGTCGTCGCGACGGCTTTCGTGGCCCTGGGCGCCGTCTTCGGCGCTCTGCAGGTGTCGATGGTGGCGTTCGCCGGCGAGCAGGGAGCCCGGGGAGCTGCCGGGCCGCTGCTCGCGGTCCTGGCCGGGGCCAGCCTGTGCGCCGGCGTGGTCTACGGCGCCCGGGCGTGGCGGGCGCCACTGCATCGGCGCTTCGCCGTTGCTCTCGGCCTGCTGGCGGTTGGCGTCGTACCGCTCGCGATCGTCGACAGCGTGCCGCTCATGGCCGCCGCCGCCGTACTGGCCGGGCTGGCCGTCTCCCCCTCGCTGATCTCCGGTTACGGGTTGGTGGAGCGACTTTCGCCCAGCGGCGCACTGACCGAGGGCCTCACCTGGGTCTCCACGGCGGTCGGTCTCGGGATTGCGATCGGCTCCTCCGCCAGCGGTCAGTTGGTCGACCTGCGGGGCGCCGGTTGGGGCTTCGCCGTCTGCCTGGCCGGCGCCGCTGCCGCCGCCGTGGTGGGACTGTCGGGGCATCGGGTGCTGCGCAGCGCGGCCGACCCGAACCCGGTCCTGGTTCCGCCCGCCGCACTCGAGGCGCGGGCGGGACGGGTCGGGACCGCCTCGGGAACCGCTTCCAGTTCTTCAGGTCGAAGGAGTTAGTTAGCCGCAGCTGACGGCAACTGCCGGCCGCGGGCAGGCGCTCATCGAGTGCGGCGCTCCGGGCTCGCCGGCTTTCAGATCGCTCGCTGATGACCCCCGCTGCGGTCAGAGGGCCGCGCGGTCGCGCGCGCGCCGGCTGACCCGCGCGATGTGGGCGTTACTCGCCGAGGCCGGCCGAGCGCGCCCGCACGATCGCCTCGGCGCGGCTGGACACCTGCAGCTTGGCGAAGATGTTCGAGATGTGGTTGCTGACCGTGTTCGGTGCCAGCCCGAGCCGAACAGCGATCGTGGCGTTGGCCAGGCCGGCGGCGACGAAGCCGAGCACTTCGCGTTCCCGCGCCCTCAGTTCGGGAAATGCGTTCTTGTCGGTCCGCGGCGTGGTCAGATAGGAGAGGGCTCGGCGGGCGACCCCGGTGCCGAAGATCGCCTCACCGGCGGCGACCGCCGCAATCGCGCGTATCATGTCGCCTGGCGCGGCGCCCTTGAGTACATAGCCGAGCGCGCCCGCGCGCATTTGCGGCGAACACGGACTCGTCGTCCTCGAACATGGCGAGCATGAGGACGGCCACGTCCGGCGCGACGCGCGCGATTTCCCGGGTGGCCTGGATGCCGGTCATGCCGGGCATCTGGATGTCCATCACGACAACGTTGGGGCGCAGCGTGACTGCGGCGCGAACCGCCTCGGGTCCGGAGCTGGCGACGCCGACGAGCTCATAACCGTCCACGGCGGACAGTAGGGCGCGCAGTCCCTCCTGCAGCACGGTGTGGTCATCGGCGACCACGATCTTGAGCGTCATGCGCGGTAGGCGGCGACCTCGACGGCGGCTATGGGTCGGCGCTATCGGATTCGTTGCGGTCAGCCGAGCCCCGCTACGCATGAACAACGACGAGTTCGACCTGCCCGCCGCGCCGCGGGCAGTAAGAGCATGATCTGCCGACCCAAACTCGTAGAGATTCAGCCGACCATGCGCTGGTCGAGCGAGCCGACGCCAGCGTCGGTCGCCTCGGCGCGGGTGACCAAGGCGCGCCGCAACACCGCTCCGACTGCGTCGCGCTGCAGCAGGAAGCCGTCATGGCCGTACGGCGAGGTGACGACGTGCAGCTCCCGGCAGGTGGGGATCAGCGCGGCTAGCTCCTCCTGCTGCCAGAGCCGGTAAAGCCGGTCGGAGTCGATCCCTACCACCGTGGTGGTGGCCTGCACCCGGGTCAGCGCCGCGGCCAGCCCGCCGCGGTCTCGGCCGACGTCGTGGGAGTTCATCGCTTCGGTGAGCACGACGTAG
>DATAIY010000188.1:0-3841 GCA_036262475.1 Solirubrobacterales bacterium | reverse complement strand
ACGATGTTCGGGTTCGGGGTGCTGCTAGCGCTCTCGCCACAGTCGCCACCCGGGATCGAGACGCTGCTATTCGGGGACATCCTCGGCCCCAGCGACGGCGACCTGATCTCGGCCGCGGCGCTGGTGGTGCTGCTGGGGGCGGCACTGGTCCTGCTCCACGGGCGACTGCTGGCGACCGGGTTCGACCGCGGCGGCGCCCGCGCGCTTGGCCTCTCGCCCGCCTTCGCCGACGCGGCGCTGCTGATCTTGCTCGCGGCCGCGATCGTCGTCGCCGTCCAGGGGCTCGGCAACCTGCTCGTTGTCGCCGTTTTCGTCGGCCCGGCCGCCGCCGCTCGCAACTTCACCAATCGGATCGGCTCGATGATCGCCGTCGCGGTGGCGATCGCGGTGCTGGCCGGCCTCGCCGGCCTCTATCTCTCCTATTACGTCGGGACGGCGGGCGGCGCCTCCGTCGCCCTGGCGATCGTCGCCGCCTATTTGTTCTCGGTGCCGATCGGCCTGATCCGCCCCAATCGGGGACGTCTCAAGCCCGCCGCTGGCTACGATCACTGAGATGACCGCGTCTACCGACACCGGTTGGGCGGAGCACGCGCTGGAGACCCTGCAGGCCGCCGGCCACCGGCGCGGCGGCGCCCGCACGGCGGTGGTGGAGGCGCTTGCCGGCCACGATTGCGCGGTGACCGCGCTCGACCTCGACCACGAGCTGCGCCGGCGCCGGCCGGCGGTCGGCAGGGCCAGCGTCTACCGGGCGCTCGAGCAGCTCGAGCAGCTGGGTCTGGTCCAGCGCATCGAGGTCTGCCGCGGCACCGCCGGCTTCGAGCGGGTCGATCCCGCCGGCCATCACCATCACCACGCGATCTGCCGCGACTGTGGCCGCATGGTCCCTTTCGAGGACTCCTCGCTGGAGCGCGCGATCGGCAGGGTGTCCGAGGGGATCAGCTTCGACGTCACTGAGCACGATGTCGTGCTCCGGGGGACCTGCGAGCGCTGCAAGCCCAACGGCTAGCTGTAGCGGTCCCACTTTTCGAGTTCGGGGAGCGGATCGAACGGGCTGCCACCTTCGTACCAGCCGGGGGGTCCCCACATCTCGAAGTGGAGGTGGCAGGCGGTGGCGTCGCCGGTCTCGCCGACGATCCCGATTGGCTGCCCGGTGCGGACGGTATCCCCGGTGTGCAGTGGAGACGGTTCGGCGAGGTGCGCGTACATGAAGTCGTTTGGCGCGCCCTTGCCGTCGATAACCAGGTAGTTGCCGGCGGCGGACTGGTATCCCGCGTACTGGACCTTGCCGCCGCGGGCGGCGACGAGCGGCGTCCCGCATTCGGCCATCACGTCCTGGCCCTGGTGGGTGTGTCCCGAGCGCGGCGCTCCGAAGCGGCCGGCACTGAGGCTGAATTCGTGTCGGCCGAGGACCGGGAAGGCGTAGCCGTAGAAGGTGAAGCTGAGGCTCAGCGCCGTCGAGGTGGTCGCCTTGCGGGCGGGAGGGGCGGCCGTCTGAGGGCCGATCCGGAAGCTGTAGCGACCGTTGCGGGCGGGTTTGCCTTCGGCGGCGGTGCCGTCCCAGCGGATCTTGCTGGGGACGTTCGGCGCCACGTTTTCGCGGTAGAAGCTCTTGACCACTTCCCCGGCGACGTTGACGACGTCGATCCGCAGGTCGTTCTGCGGTTGACTGCTGTCGATCGTGAAGCTGAGCCGCGGGTAGCGGTAGCCGAAGTAGAAGGACTTGTGCGGAGTCGTTTCGGCGGAGACCAGCGTCAGGGCGCCGGCACTGGGTTCGCTGGACGGGGCTCCGACGGAGCTTCCCGGCGGCGGCGGGCTGCCGCTCGGGGTCGGCGCGCCGCCGGTCGTGGCCGAGGCGCTGGCGGCGAAGACCACCAGCAGCGCCAGCGCCGCCATCGTGAATATCGAGCCGGCCAGTCCAGGCCGGAGGTTGCCTTTGCCGCGCACCGCTAGCCTCTCTTTCGATTGCCTGCGGAGTTAGCTGTCGGGCTCGCGCTGAAAGAGATGCGCTACGGACAAATTCGTCCGATTCGCCCCTGAGACCTGCCACGGTCTCTTCGGTTCCTCCGCTCCCGTTTGGTCGCCCAGACGGAATTAGGCGTTGCTGGCGCGGCAGTATAGAGCGCGGGATGGCTATGATCCTCCGGCCGCGCTGGGTCGCCTGCGCGGTTTTTTCACGATGAAGACCTTTGTAGCCACCCCCGCCAACCGCCAGCGAGACTGGTACGTCGTCGACGCCGAGGGCAAGACCTTGGGCCGTCTGGCGACCCAGATCGCCGACGCCCTGCGTGGCAAGCGCAAGCCCGAGTACACGCCGCACATCGATACCGGCGATTTCATCGTCGTCGTCAACGCGGAGAAGATCCGCGTCACCGGCGACAAGCTCGCGCAGAAGGTCTACTGGCGCCACAGCGGCTACCCGGGTGGGATCAAGTCGCGGACGCTGGCGGAGATGCTTGACCGCCGCCCCGAGGAGGTGATCCGCAAGGCCGTGAAGGGCATGCTGCCGCGGAACCGCCTCGCCCGCCAGCAGCTGACCAAGCTCAAGGTCTACGCCGGCCCCGACCACCCACACGAGGCGCAGCAGCCGAAACCGATGGAGACCAACTGATGGCAGACGACGAGAAAACGCCCGACGAGACGACCGAGGGTTCGGACGCCGCAACCGCGGGTCCTGTCGCGGCGGAGGACTCCTCGCCCTCGCAAGCTGCGGGCGAGGAGCCCACCGCCGCGCCACCCGCGGATGAGACGCCTGAGGCGCCGGCCGCCTCGGAGGAGGCCGGCGCGCCTGCCGAGCCCGTGGCCGAGGAGACCGCGGCGCCCGAGGCCGCGGAGGAGCGTGAGCCGGAGGCCGCTGCGGCCCTCGAGCCTGCCGAGAGAAAGAAGGACTTGATTCCGGGCGCCGACCTGGAGCCGATCGCGGTCGAGCCAGAGGCCAAGCTCAGCACCGAGGAGAAAGCGCGCCTCGAAGCCGAGGAGGAGGAGAAGGCCCGTCGCGAGGCCGCTCTGGCCGGCGCCGACGATCCCGACACCGACGCCGCGAGCCGTGCCCCGGCGAAGATGGAGAGCGGGTCCCGCTTCCTTGCCACCGGCAAGCGCAAGTGCTCGATCGCCCGCGTCACCCTACTTCCCGGAGATGGCAAGATCGAAGTTAACAAGCGCAGCCTCGAGGAGTTCTTCCCGCGTCCCCTGCATCAGACGATGGCCACCCAGCCGCTCACCGTCTCCGGCTACGAGGGCAACGTCGACGTCCGCGTCCGCGTCCACGGTGGCGGCATCAGCGGCCAGGCCGGCGCGGTCCGCCACGGCATCGCCCGGGCGCTGACCGAGATCGACGCCGAGCTGCGCGGCGACCTCAAGCGCCGTGGCTTTTTGACTCGCGACGCTCGGGTCAAGGAGCGCCGCAAGGCGGGGTTCAAGAAGGCCCGCAAGAAGCCGCAGTTCTCCAAGCGCTGAGGCGGCTGCAAATCTTCGCCTGGCGGTGTCCTCGCTCGCCCGGCTCGCTCACTTAGTAGAAATAAGCTCGCTTCACCGGACTCCCTGCGTCCTTGCCAGGCTTGATTTTCGCTCGCCTCAGCGCTTGGATTGGCGGGAGTTTCGGGCTCGGGCGCCGAACTGAAGACGATGACGACTCAGACGACCAGAAAGCTCTTCGGGACCGACGGGGTCAGGGGTGTTGCCGGGACGTTCCTGACCGCTGAGCTCGCCACGGCTCTCGGGCGGGCGGCCACGGTTTCCTTGCAGGCGCCGCGGCCGCAGGTGCTGATCGTTCGCGACACGCGGGAGTCGGGGCCGATGCTGGAGGCAGCGCTGGCGGCGGGGGTTGCTGCGGCCGGTGGCGACG
>DATAIY010000187.1:0-5540 GCA_036262475.1 Solirubrobacterales bacterium | reverse complement strand
GGTCTGGCTGACCCCGCGCGGCGCCCAGCACCTGGTCGAGGAGGTGCGCGAGCGGGTGATCCGCGCCTCCGTCTACCGGCCCTTTGAAGGCGGCAAGCGGGTCTTCGTCGTCGAGGCGGCGGAGGCGTTGCGCGATGAGAGCCAGAACGCGCTGCTGAAGACGCTGGAGGAGCCACCCGACTTCGTCCACCTGATACTGCTCAGCTCCGAGCCGGAGGCGCTGCTGGAGACGGTCGCCTCCCGCTGCCAGCCGGTCGATTTCGCGCCGCTTCCGGCCGCCGTGCTCGAGGAGGCGCTCAGCGCAGCCGGCGCCGGCGATCCGCCGGCGCCGGCGGATGAGATCGCCGCCGTGGCCCGGCTCGCCGCGGGAGACCTCGAGCGCGCACAGCTGCTGCTGGGCGAGCGCGGTCGAGAGCTTCGTGCCGAGGCCGAGCGCTGCGTCACCGCCGCGCTCGAGGGGAAGCTCGCCGCGGCGCCCTGGCGATTGCTGCTCAACCGCGCCGAGGCCGCCGGCTCCGACGCCGAAGCGGCGACCCGCGAGGCTCTGGAGGAGGAGGCCTCGGCCGGCCTCAAGCGCACCGCCCGCGACATCGCCGAGGAGTCCAAACGCGCCGGCCGCCGCCGCCGCACCGAGATCCTCGACCTCGCCTTCGAGCTCTGCGCCGTCTGGCTGCGCGACCTGGCCGCTCTCGCCAGCGGCGCCGAGGCGGTGGCCTTCAACCGCGACCGCCTTGCCGAGCTGCGGACCCGGGCGGCCGGCATCGACCCAGCCCGCGCCCGTCTCGGCGCCGAGGCCGTTCAGGCGACCCGCCGTGGCCTCGACCTCAACGTCTCCGAGGAGCTCGCCCTGGAGGCGCTCTTCTACCGGCTGCAGCGGATCTTGGGCTGACCGGTCCCTGGCGAAGGCCCGGCCTCGGCCGCCGCGGTCCGCCGCGTCATCGCCGGCGCCGCCCGGGTCACCAACTGGCGATCGTGGGTGAGCGCGAAGTCGAAGCGCCGCTCCATGCCTGGGCCGGCGTCACCCACGGTCATCAGCGACGATGGCCGCGGCGAAGTGCGGTGCCAGCACGGTCCGTCCCACTCTCCGCGCAGCGACGTCCTCGGCCAGCGCGGCGTGGCGCCGGGCCCTCGCCGGCGTGAAGTAGCGGGCCTCCTGGAAGGTGCTGAGCACGACCGCCGCCGAGCCCACGTTCGCGGTTTGCGCCTCGGTCCAGTGACTCAGCTCGAGCAGCAGCCACTTGTCTTCCCGGCGACGATCTCGAAGGGCGTCTGCCCCGCGCTCTCCAGATCGGGGGTCCCTGGGCGCACACTCGTCTCACCAGCAGCTGCGGCGTCGGCCGGCAGCTTCCGGGGAGGGGGGGCGAACAGCCAGCCCTGCCCATAGGTCGCAGCCAGCGCTGGCGCCCGGCGCAGGTGCTTCTCCGTCTCGATGCCCTCCGCCAGGACGATTGCACCGGTACGCTCGGACTCGGCGTTGACGGCGTGGATGACCTCGGCGATCTCGCGAGAGGGGCTGTCCTGCATCAGCTGCACGAGCTTGATCACATCCGGGCGCAGGAACGGCAGCAGGGCCAGCGAGCGCGGGTCGACGCCGATGGCCTCGACGGCGATCTGCGCGCCCCTGGCGCGAAGCCGGTCGACCAGTCCCATCAGTTCCGTCGGTTGAGCGCTGAGCGCCCGCTCGGTCAGCTCGATCACTACGGGGAATCGCTCGAGCACACGCTCCAGCAGCGCCACCATTCCCTCCGGGACCGGCGTCCCCGCCAAGGATGGCTCGACTTGACGAACAGCTTCCCTCCCTTGAACCCCGAGGCGAGCGCTCCCTGGACAGCCGCCGGCACTCTCAGTCGAGCGCCTCGGTCAAGCCCATCGCCCGTGCCGGCGCGAAGAGCCGCTGGGGGCTTTTGGCGACGATCCCTCCGGACCTCGAGCCAGTGGCTCATAGGCGACCGTACGGCGGCCCGAGAGTCGGACCACCGGTTGATAGACGGAGCGAACGCCGCCGTCGATCGTCTCGGTCAGCTCCTCGTTCTCCGAGGCGATGCGGGGTTGAGTTTGATGACCGCCATCTACCCACTATCGGTTACGAACAGGCTCCTCATGAGCAGACTTGCCATTGGCCTCCTCCGCCTGCTGCCGCGCTTTTTCCAGCGCCCGCTCCTGCGCGAGGCGCGTTATCTGGGCGGCCTGGCGGGACATGATCACGCTGAAGTTGAGCGCCAAGCCGAGCAGCAGCAGGAGGACGATCGAGAACAGGGCGACGTTGGTGTCACGGACACCCATCACGTCGGCGACCAGCTTCAGCAGCCCGGGAAAGGCGGCGCCGGCGAGCATCCCGAGGCCGGCAACGAACCAGATCACGCTGTAGCGCTCCTGCAGCCGGTCGCGGCGGATCAGATCGAGGATCAGCAGCATGAAGACGACCGCCAGGATCGCGGCAAGGATCCGGGTCTGTGAGGTCAGCCGGACCGTGGTCGGGTTCGCGGCCGCCGCCAGGGCCAGAGCGTTCACCGCTCGGCCTCCGCTTGGCGCGGCCGGAACTGGCCGACCAGGAGGACGACGATTCCCTTGAAGATGAAGAAGGCCGAGCGCACCGGGGTCAGGAAGGAGCTGCCGCCGGTCCGCTCCAGCATCCGCACCGGGACCTCCTCGACCCGCAGGCCCTCGCGCACCGCCAGCTGCAGCGACTCGATCTCGGCGAAGTCGGGCGAGTAGTTCTCGCTGAACAGCGACATCACCCGCCGGTTCGCTGCCCGCATCCCGCTGGTCGTGTCGGTGAAGCGCTGCCGCGTCGCCAGGGTGAGGAAGAAGCGGAAGACGCTGGTGCCGATCCGCCGCGAGATGGTCGGTTTGTAGTCGTCGCTGCCGGCCGCCGCTTCGGGGTCGCTGTAGCGCGACCCGATCACCAGGTCGGCACGGTCGGCGACCAGCACCTCGAGCAGGCGGGCCACCTCGGTGGCGGGGTGCTGGCCGTCGGCGTCGAGGTGGGCGCAGAGGTCATAGCCCTCCCGCAGGGCGTAGAGATAGCCGGTCTGCAGCGCCGCGCCCAGTCCCTGGTTGAAAGGGAGCGTGGCGACGAGGACGCCACAATCGACCGCGCGCGCGGTCGTCGCGTCGGTCGAGCCGTCGTCGACGACCAGCATGTCGGCGTTCGGCAGGGCTTTGCGGACATCGGCAATGACGCCGGCAATCGAGGCCTGCTCGTTCCACGCGGGGATGAAGACGAGAGTCCGCATGCTGCCGATTCTCCCACGAAGGCCTGCCGCCACCGGCTCCGTCTCACCATGGGTGCAAGGTTTGTGTTAGTAAACCTTCATGGCAAGTGGCAGCGACATACCCGCCAAACCGCAGGCGAGCGGCCCGCGGATCGGGATGCGCCTCTGGCTGACCGGTGCTTTCGCCGCGGTCAGCCTGATCACGACCTCCGCCGTCTTCTTCTTTGGCGACAACCACCAGGCGCTGATCGCGGCGGTGATGATCGGCGTCCTCGCCGGCTTCCTGATCGCGGTCGCGATCTCCCACCGTGTGGTCGGCCTGGCCCGCGCCGCGGGCGAGATGGCGGATGGCTCCTTCGATGCCCCGCTGAACGTCTCCGGCCCCGACGAGATCGGCGACCTCGCCCGCGCCCTCGACTCGATGCGGGCCTCGCTGAAGGAGAGCTTCGGCGTCCTCACCGCCGATCGCAACAAGCTCGCGGCGATCTTCGACGGCCTCACCGACGTGGTGATGGTCGTCGACTACGAAGGGCCGGTTCGGTTCTCCAACCGCGCCGCCACCCGCCTGCTCGACTCGGCCGGGCAGCCGCCGGAGGTGATCCTGCCGCAGCTGCACCGCGCCTCGGAGGTCGGCTTCTCGGCCCACCCGGCGATGCGGATCGGCGATCGCGCCTACGCGATGACCGCCCGCTCGCTGCCCGACGAGCGCGCCGTGCTGGCGGTTCTCCGCGACCGCACCGACGAGCTGCGCCGCGAGCTCGCCGAAGCCGACTTCGTCTCCAACGCTGCCCACGAGCTGCGCAATCCGCTGGCCGGGATCTCCGGCGCGATCGAGGTCCTCCAAAGCGGCGCCAAGAACGACCCACGCGACCGCGACCACTTCCTCTCCCGCCTCGCCGAGGACGCCGAGCGGATGAACCGCCTCACCCAGTCGCTGCTGACCCTGGCCCGGGTCGAGTCGAGGGGAGCGGCGGAGAGCGAGATCGTCGACGTGCCGGTCGCGATCAGGGACGTCGTCGCGGCGGTGGCGCCGCCGCCGCACGTCGATCTCGAGGTCGAGGTCGAGGAGGAGCTCGCCGCCACCGGCGACCCGACGCTGCTGCGCCAGGTGATGATCGGCCTGCTCACCAACGCCTTCAAGAACACGCCACCCCCCGGCACCGTTACCGTACGCGGCCGCCACGAAGGCGAGGCGGAGGTCATCTTGGAGGTCATAGACACTGGAACCGGCATTCCCGCGGCGGAGATCGAGCGCGTTTTCGAGCGTTTCTACCGTCGCAGCGAGTCGCGCAAGCAGGAGGGCTTCGGCCTCGGCCTGGCGATCGCCCGTCGCATGGTCGACGTGATGGGCGGCCAGATCGGCGCCGACTCCGTCGAGGGGGAGGGCAGCACCTTCTGGGTTCGCCTACCCGTCGCCCAGCCGAGCCAGACCCCCGTGGCCTGATGAGCAGCGGCCGAATCCTCATCGCCGACGACGAGCCCTCGGTCCGCGACTCGGTCGGCTACGCGCTGGCCCAAGAGGGCTTCGAGGTGACGGCTGCCGCCGACGGCGACGAGGCGACCGAGCTGCTCGGCAACGGCATTCCCTACGACCTGCTGATCCTCGACATCATGATGCCGGGGCCGAGCGGACTCGACATCTGCCGCGACGTGCGCTCGCGCAGCGCCGTGCCGATCATCGTCCTCACCGCCAAGGACGCCGAGGTCGACAAGGTCGTCGGGCTCGAGGTTGGCGCCGACGACTACGTCACCAAGCCCTTTTCCGTTCGCGAGTTGCTGGGCCGAGTCCGCGCCCAGCTGCGCCGCCGCGAACTCGACCGCTCGCCGCTGGCGCAGGCGGTGAAGATCGAGGCGGGCCCGGTTTCGATCGACCTCGTCCGCCATGTCGCCACCGTCCGCGGCCTCCCGGTCAACCTGACCCGCTCGGAGTTCCAGCTGCTGCGGCTGCTGGTCGGGCGTCCGGGAGAGGTCTTTGCTCGCGCCCAGATCATGGAGGAGCTCTGGCAGACCGAGTTCGATGGCGACGAGCGCGCCTGCGACGTCCACATCTCCAACCTGCGCCAGAAGGTCGAGCGCGACCCGCAGCGCCCGGAGCTGGTGCTGACCGTGCGCGGCGTCGGCTACAAGTTCAGCCCCGACGGCTCCTGAGCCGGCTCAGCGCTGGAGCAGCTGCTGGAGCCTGCCGAGCCGGTCGTCCCACTCGGCGCCGACGGCACCGATCCATGCCGCTGCCTCGGCCAGAGGCTGGGTGTCAAGCTCGAAGAGCGCCTCGCGGCCGCTGCGGTGACTGCTGACCAGGCCGGCCTCACTGAGCAGCTTCAGGTG
>DATAIY010000186.1:0-5954 GCA_036262475.1 Solirubrobacterales bacterium | reverse complement strand
GAGTCGGCGCGGCGCCGCCCTGGCTGCGGCCGATGAAAGCCTCGAGCAGGTCCATCGGCAGCGGGAAGACGACGGTCGTGCTCTGGTTGCTGCCGATTTCCAGCAGCGTCTGCAAATAGCGGAGCTGCAGCGAGGCGGGGTTGGTGCTGATGATGTCGGCGGCGTCGGTGAGCTTCTGGGCGGCCTGGAACTCACCCTCGGAGTTGATGATCTTGGCCCGCCGCTCGCGCTCGGCCTCGGCCTGCCGGGCGATCGCCCGCTGCATCTGTTCGGGGATCTCGACGTCCTTGATCTCGACCGCGGTTACCTTCACGCCCCAGGGCTCGGTCGACTCGTCGATGATCGTCTGCAGCTCCTCGTTGAGCCGCTCGCGCTCGGAGAGCAGCTGGTCGAACTCGGCCTTGCCGAGCACCGAGCGCAGCGCCGTCTGTGAGATCTGCGAGGTTGCGAGGAGGAAGTTTTCGACCTCCGTGATCGCCCTGCGCGGGTCGATCACGCGGAAGTAGGCGACAGCGTTGACGCCGGCGGGGACGTTGTCGCGGGTGATCACCTCCTGCGGCGGGATGTTGAGCGTGACGGTTCGCAGGTCGACCTTGACCATTCGGTCGACGAATGGAATCAGCAGGATCAGGCCCGGGCCCTTCTGGGCGATCAGACGGCCGAGGCGGAAGATGACGCCACGTTCGTACTCGCGCAGAATCCGCACTGCGGAGGCGAGGACGACGAAAAGAATCGCGAGCACCACGACCACTGCGATCAGAGCTGCCATCTAATTCGCTCCTTCCTCGGGTTCGGTCAACGGCACCACCACCAGCGTCAGTCCTTCGACCGACTCGACCCTGACTCTATCTCCAAGCGAGGCCCGTCCCTCGCCATCGCGGAGGCGGGCGTGCCAGATAGCTCCCTGAACGAACACCTTGCCCTCCGGGTCGAGGGTGGATCGAACCTCCGCAATCGCCCCCCTCATCTCCTCGTAGCCGGTGCGGACCGGCTCGTTGCGCTGAGCGGCGAGCGCTTTGCGTCCCGCGAGCAGGACGAGGACGCCGAGCAGCAGCGCGACGGCGACAATCACGACGACGGGCAGGCTGTGGCCCTCGTCGCGGTAGATCAGCCCGGCGCCGATCAGGGCGGCGATGCCGAGGATTCCGAGGATCCCGCTCGGGACATGCGCCTCGGCGACGAACAGCGCCAGCGCCAGCGCCAGCAGGAGGACGATCGCCGCGGTCATCGCTACATCATGACCCCAGCGCGTAGCGGCGCACGTCGGCTTCGAGTTCGGAAGGGTGCGCGTACGGGCCCTGTTTGAGGTAGACGAGCTTGCCGGCGACGTCGTAGAAGGCGGTGTCGGGGAGCCCGAGGCTCGCCCCGAGCGAGTCGGCGATCTTGCCGTCGGGGTCGGTGTAGCTGGGATAGGGCACCGGTGCCTCTTCGAGGAAGGTCGAGGCGGCGTCGTCGGAGTCCTGCGAGTCGATCCCGACGAAGGCGACCCGCTTCCCGTAGCGGGTCGAGAGCTTTTGCAGGACCGGGAACTCGAAGCGGCAGGGCCCGCACCATGAGGCCCAGACGTTGGCGACGACCGGGTAGCCCTGGAGCGCGGCGACCCGCTTTTCGTAGGCCTCGGTGCCGCCGGGGATCAGCCTGTCGGCCTGCGCGTGCAGCGCCGCCAGGGGCGCCGGGGAGCCGGCCAGGGCGCGCTCGTAGTCGGGATGCTGACCACCGTAGTTGCCGCCGGGGGAGGAGCCGCAACCGGCGGCGAGGAGGGCCGCCAGCGCAATCGTCAGGAGCGCTCCACCGAGGGTTGGTCGCCTAGTCATCCGATCCGTGCTTACAATACGTAGGTTCGGCCCGTGGGTATGCGGGCAGCTGAGAACGTCGGGGAGACGGGATTCGTGTCTCCGGCAGCCTCGTTCACTCGCCTCCAGCCGTATGTCTCGTGCTCGGTGGAGGCAGACACAGAAGCCTTCTATGGCCAAGACCAGCGATGTTGCCGCGGTAGCGGCAGTTCCTTCAAGCGCCGATATCGAGCGCGCAGCGGCGTTCGCCCGCGAGCCGTTCCTGCTCGATGGCGAGGGACCGGAGGCGCTGGCAGCGGGAACCGCCCGCCGCCGCGCCCTCGACGCGGCGCTGGGCGAGATCGAGGCCGGGGCCGAGTACCCGTCGATCGAGTGGCGCCGCGACTTCTCGCTGCTGCTCGGCCTCGAGCGCTTCCTCGCCGACGAACCGCCGAGGCTGCGCGACGGCGCCGAACTCAATCCGCACCAGGTCGACGCGCTCTCGGGCACCCTGGCCGAGCTGATGGCCCAGCAGCAGGTCATCACCGAGGACGAGCGCCGCAACGGCGGCCCGGCAGTGGCCGAGCTCGACGAGGAGGCTGAAGACGAGCCCAGCGCCGACCCCGAACCCAACCTCGACGACGAGGGCGATCTCGGCGAGGACGAAGAGGACCTCGAGGAGGACGAGGATCTCGGCGCCGACGAGGAGCCGCGCGACTGGGAGGAGACAGCCGAGGAGGAAGAGGAGGTGGTCGAGGAGGCGCCCGAGGACCCGGGTGCGGCCCGCCGCTTCTGGTTCGAGCACGCGACTGGCGCCGGTAAGACCGTCGCCGCGGTCGGCTTCATCGAGGCGACCAAGACCGGCGGTGTGCTGATCCTCACCCACCGCCGCAACCTGGTCGACCAGTTCATCGGTGAGATCTCCGATCGCGGCTACAAGGAGCGCCTGCGGCCGCCGCTGCTCGACGGCCGTGACGACCCCGACGGCGCGATCACGGTCGAGACCTACCAGTGGTTCGTCCGCAACCACAAGCGCGTCTCCGACGCCTACGCGATCGTCATCTGCGACGAGGCCCACACCGCACTCGGCGAGAAAACCAGCGCCTGCATCCGCGCTTGGGACGGGCCCGTATTCATCGGCATGACCGCGACCGGGGCGCTGATCGCCCGCCACGTCGCCGACCTCTTCCCGACCCAGACCTCGCGCTTCGACCTCGCCCAGGCCGCCCGCCGCGGCGTCATCTCGCCGCTGCGCTGCCTCCGCATCCCGCCGGGCCCCGGCGTGCGGACGATCGCCAAGGTGCCGCTGCGAAAAGGCGAGGTCGACCAGGACTTCGACCAGGAGGAGCTGGCGGCGCTGCTCGACCAGGAGCCCTTCAACGTCGCCATCGCCGACCTCTACCGCTCGCGCTTCCGCAAAGTTCCCGGGGTCCTCTACACGGCCGGCGTCCAGCACGCGAAGAACGTCGCCAAAGCCTTCCGTAGGGCCGGCATCAACGCCCAGGCGGTCTCCGGCGAGACTCCGAAGCGCGAGCTGGCGGAGATCCTCGCCGGCTTCGAGCGCGGCGACGTCGATGTCCTCTGCAACGCGATGCTCCTCGCCGAGGGCTGGAACTCGCCGCGGGCGACGATCTGCATGCACCTGGCGCCGACCGCCTCGCGGCGGATCTACCAGCAGCGGGTCGGTCGCGTGACCCGGCGGGCGCCGGGCAAGGAGGCGGGCCTGGTGATCGACTTCGTCCATCCGGCGACCACCCATGACGAGACGATCGTCACCCTTCACAGCCTGCTCGACCGCGACGTCTACCGCGGTGGCGCGATCGTCGTCGGACCGGTGCGGCGCGGACGCGGGCGCAAGGTCCGGGTCGAGCGGCGGATCGTCCCGGTCTCCGACCTCGAGGAGAAACGGATGGAGGTGCTGGAACGGGAGATCTGGCGGATCGCGGTCGAGAACCTCGACTATCCCGAGCAGCACGCCTGGGCGGCGTTGGCCGGGGCGCGGGTCAGTACCCAGGGCTGGCGCCGGGCGCGGGCGATGCTTCAGAACGACACGACCAAGGAGTTGCGCCGCCGCTTTCTGCTGACCTGCGTGCAGCGCAACCGCAACTCGCAGCTGCGCCTGAAAGCGCTCGGGGAGATCGCCGACCTCGGCGATCCCGACGCCTTCGACGACGCGATCGACATCGTCGGCACCTGGAGCCGCGAGGACAAACGGGCAGGCACGAAGACCCTGCTGCAGGCTCTGATCGACAAGCGGATCGGGCGCCGCGACCAGGCCCAGGCGTGGGTATGGCGCCTCTCTTCCTACACCCGCGAACTGCACGAGGAGTACGCGGTCCAGCGCTGGCCGGAGACGAAGCGGCTGCTGGGGCTGCTGGTCAACTCCTCCGGCCGCGCCCACGGGCGCAACGCCCGGCGCCTGGTCCATGCGGCTCGCAAACAGGACCGCCGCCTCGCGGTCTCACTGCTCGCCGCCGCCGTCTCCCACACCCCCGAGGGCGAGGAGGTCCTGCGCGGCGCTCGGATGCGGATGGCGCGGAAACCCTCGGCGGTCGCGCGCGAGCTGCTGCGGAACTTCCCGAAAGGCGGCAAGCGCCGCCGCAATCGCGGCAAACGGAATGCGGGGCAGGGCGAGAACGGCGGCGCGCCCGATGGGGACGCCGACCAGGGGCAGCGTGAGCAGAAGCCCCGCGCGAAGAATGCCGCCAAACAGAGGAAACGCCGCAAGAAAGCCAGCGCCACGGCGGACCGACAGTCAGGAGCGGGTGAGGTGAATCTCGCCGGCGCCGACGGAGATTCGCTCCCCGCCGGGAGCGATGACGAGAAGGTAGCCGCGGTCGTCGACGCCGTCGGCGATTCCTGAGCCACCGTCCCAGCTGACCTGGCGGCCGCGCAGGGCGTCGCGCCGGCGCCAGCCCGCGAGCACCGCCTCCTGGTCGGCGTCGAGCCACTCCGCGAGGCGACGATTCAGCGCCTCAATGGCCGCACCGGCCGGGGCCCCGTCCAGCGAGACCGCGGTCTCGCGAAGCTCCGAGGGGAATTCGCCGGCGGCGATCGCGAGGTTGAGGCCGACCCCGATCACGGCCCAGCCGTCCTGGGGCCTGGCTTCGATCAGGACGCCGGCCAGCTTGCGGCCTCCGACCTGGACGTCGTTGGGCCACTTCACCCCGCACTGAATTCCCGCTTCGAGCTCCTCGGCCGCCTCGCAGACCGCGAGCGGGACCGCCAGCGGCAGCAGCACGTGGCGTTCGTCGAGCGGGCGCAAGACGGCCGAGTAGAGCAGCGCCCTGCCGGCCGGGGCGGTCCAGGTCCGGCCCTGGCGCCCGCGCCCCTCGGTCTGCTCGGCGGCGGTGACGACGGTTCCGTGCGGGGCACCTGTCGCCGCGAGCTCCCGGGCGCGGGTGTTGGTGGAGTCGATCCGGGCGTAGTGGCGGTGGGGGTGGCCGAAGGTCATCGTGGTCTCGGCGCTCAGTCAGCGTCGGCGAGCAGCGCCTCGAGCAGGCCGTCGATGTCGTGGCGCGTGGCTTCGACGTCGACCGCCAGGCCGGCTGCGCGGGCGGCCTCGCTCGTCACCGGGCCGATCGAGACGACGCGGGCGGCTTTGGGGAAGCGCTCGCCGAGCGCCTCGGTCAGGTTGGTGACGGTGGAGGAGGAGGTGAAGGTGACGTAGTCGGCCTCCTGGGCGGCCTCGATCGCCTCGGCGCCGGGCTGCTCGCGGACCGTCTCGTAGAGGGCGAGGACGTCGACCGCGGCGCCGCGCTCGCGCAGCGCGTCGGGGAGGACGTCGCGGGCCTCGGCGGCGCGGGCGACGAGGACGCGCCGGCCCTCGACCTCGACTGCGGCCAGGGCTTCGACCAGCGCCTCGGCGATGAAGTGCTCGGGGACGACGTCGGCGACGATCCCGCGCTCGGCGAGGGCACGAGCGGTTCCCGGCCCGATCGCCGCCACGGTGGCGCCGGCGAGGGAGCGGGCGTCGAGGCCGGCTGCGGTCAGCGCCTCGAACAGCAGGCGGACCCCGTTGGGGCTGGTCAGGCAGACGAGCGAGTAGTTGCCGATCGCGGCGGCCGCGTCGCGGACCTCGGGCGTGTCGAGGCGCGGCTCGATCCGGATCGCCGGCAGCTCGATCGGCTCAGCTCCGAGCGCGTCGAGCTGTCGCGCGAGCTCACTCGCCTGCGCGCGGGC
>DATAIY010000185.1:0-3911 GCA_036262475.1 Solirubrobacterales bacterium | reverse complement strand
AGTTCATGATCGCCGACATGGCGACCAAGGTCGACGCCGGTCGCCTGCTGGTCTGGCAATCGGCTGTTCTGCTCGACCAGGGCAAGCGCAACACGCTGGTCTCCTCGGAGGCGAAGCGCTTCGCCGCCGACTCGGCGATGGAGATCACCGTCGACGCCGTGCAGGTCTACGGCGGCTACGGCTTCATCAAGGAGTACCCGGTCGAGAAACTGATGCGCGACGCCAAGATCATGCAGCTCTACGAGGGCACCAGCCAGATCCAGCGCCTGGTGATCGCCAAAGAGGTGCTGCTGCCGCGCAAGATCGACGAGACCACCCCGGAGGCCGAGGCCAAGAAGGCCGACGCCGCCCGGGACAGCCAGTCTGAGCAGGCAGCAGCTACGGTCTAGCTGGCGACGCCCGCCCGGGTCCGCTGCCGCGCCGCCTTCTGGCGCGCGGTCTTGTCCAGGATCAGCTTTCGCAGGCGAACCGAGTCGGGCGTGACTTCGACGCACTCGTCGTCGCGGACGAACTCCAGCGAGTTCTCGAGCGAGAGCCGGGTGGCAGGGGTCAGGCGGACGAGCAGATCGGCGCTGGCGGCGCGGACATTGGTCTGGTGCTTTTCCTTGATGGCGTTGACGTCGAGGTCCTCCGAGCGGGCGTTCTCGCCAACGATCATCCCCTCGTAGACCTCCTCGCCGGGGCCGATGAAGAGGGTGCCGCGGTCCTGCAGGCTACAGAGGGCGAAGCTGGCGGTGGAGCCGCGGCGGTCGGCGACGAGGGCGCCGGTCGGGCGGGTGCGCAGCTCTCCGGCCCAGGGCTCCCAGCGGTCGAAGACGTGGTGGAGGATCCCGGTGCCGCGGGTCTCGGTGAGGAACTCGGTGCGGAAGCCGATCAGGCCGCGGGCGGGGACCAAGTACTCCATCCGCACCCAGCCGGTCGAGTGGTTGACCATCTGCTCCAGCCGCCCTTTGCGAGCCGCCAGCAGCTGGGTGACGGCGCCGACGTGCTCCTCGGGGACGTCGATCGCCAGTAGCTCGACCGGCTCGTGGACCTTGCCGTCGATCTCGCGGGTCAGGACCCGGGGCTGGCCGGCGGTCAGCTCGAAGCCTTCGCGGCGCATCAGCTCCAGCAGGACGACGAGTTGCAGCTCGCCGCGGCCCTGGACCTCCCAGGCGTCGGGCCGCTCGGTGTCGAGGACACGGATCGAGACGTTGCCGATCAGCTCCGCGTCGAGTCGGTCGCGGACCTGGCGAGCGGTCAGTTTGGTGCCCTCTTTGCCGGCCATGGGCGAGGTGTTGATCCCGACCACGATCGAGAGCGAGGGCTCATCGACGGTGATCACCGGCAACGCCTGGGGGTCCTCGGGGTCAGCCAGCGTCTCGCCGATCGTCACCTCTTCCATCCCGGCGACGGCGATCAGTTCGCCCGGGCCGGCCTCTTTCGCCGGCACCCGGTCCAGTGCCTCGGTCACGAAGAGTTCGGCGACGGTGGCTCTGGCGACGCTACCGTCGGCCTTGCACCAGGCGATCTGCTGGCCGGAGCGGATCGTCCCGTTGCGGACCCGGCAGAGCGCCAGGCGGCCCAGGTAGGGGGAGGCGTCGAGGTTGGTCACGTGCGCCTGCAGCGGGTGGTCGGGGTCGTACTCGGGGGCGGGGATCCGCTCCAGCATCAGGTCGAGCAGGGGGGAGAGGTCGGTTCCCTCGACCCCCTCCTCCAGCGCCGCCCAGCCGGCCCGGGCGTTGGTGTAGACGATCGGGAAGTCGATCTGATCGGAGTCGGCGTCGAGGTCGATGAAGAGCTCGTATACCTCCTCGACCACCTCGGCGATACGGGCGTCGGGCCGGTCGACCTTGTTGACGACGAGGATCACCGGCAATTTCGACTCGAGCGCCTTGCGCAGCACGAAGCGGGTCTGGGGCAGCGGTCCCTCGGAGGCGTCGACCAGGAGCAGCACCCCGTCGACCATCGTCAGGGCGCGCTCGACCTCGCCGCCGAAATCGGCGTGTCCGGGAGTGTCGACGATGTTGAACTTGACGTCGCCCCGGTTGACCGCGGTGTTCTTGGCGAGGATCGTGATCCCCTTCTCACGCTCGAGGTCCATCGAGTCCATCACCCGCTCGGCGACGTCCTGGCCTTTGCGGAAGGTCCCGGTCTGCCACAGCATCGCGTCGACCAGCGTCGTCTTGCCGTGGTCGACGTGGGCGATGATGGCGATGTTGCGGAGGTCGTTTCGGGTTGCCATGTGGATTGGGGAGGGTAGGGGACAGGGTCTGCCGGCCCTGATCGGGTCCCAGCAAGACGAAGCCCGCCTTGGAGGCGGGCTTCGCAGGCTGCTTTAAGCGTGGTGCGCGACTACGAAGTCTGCTGGACGCTCGCGGCGGCCGGGCCCTTGGGGCCTTCTTCTGACTCGTAACTCACTTTGCTGCCCTCGGTCAGGGACTTGAAGCCCTCTCCGAGGATGGCGCTGTGATGAACGAAGACGTCCTTCGAGCCGTCATCGGGAGTGATGAACCCGTAGCCCTTGTCGTCGCTGAACCACTTAACAGTTCCAGTGGGCATGCATTGCCTCCACATAGTGTGCTGCGAACGCGGAGGATGCGGTGAAGCAACGACGCGAGCGCTAGACACAAACTTGGCCGGTCTTTACCGACCCTAACACGGGGGACCGTAGCAGGATCGCCGGGGCCAGCGCCGCAAATTGGGTGCCCTCGGGCGTCCGGGGCCCGATCTAGCGTTGCGGTGTGCGCTTCTTGGACAGCATCGATCGCGACTCGATCGCCGGCCTGCTCGAGCGCGACGAGTACTTCTGGCTGGATCTGACGGATCCCGGCAAGGACGAGATCGACGCCCTCGGCGAGATCTTCTCCTTCCACCCGTTGGCGCTCGAGGACATGCTCAAACGCGGTCAGCGGCCGAAGCTGGACGATTTCGGCGACTACATGTTCCTCGTCTACCACGGCGTCGGCGAGGTCGAGGACGGCTCCCAGATCGCGCTGGAGGAGGTCCACGCCTTCCTCAGCGGCGGCTACATCGTCACCTCCCACCAGGGTCGCTGCTCAGCGCTGGAGGAAGCGCGCGAACGGCTCGAGGCGAAAAGTCCACGCTCGGAGCAGTTCGTCATCTACCGGGTGCTCGACGGCTTGACCGACACCTTCTTCCCCGTCCTCGACCGGCTCGACGAGCGCATGGAACGCCTCGACGGGGAAATCTTCGACCGGCCGATGCCGAGCCAGCTGGAGGAGATCACGACTCTGCGCCGCGAACTGGTGGCGCTGCGGCGGGTCGTCACGCCGCAGCGCGACCTGCTTGCGAGGGGGGTTGACGACATTCTCGAAATCCCCGGTCTCGAAGCCGACTCGCGCAACTACTTCCGCGACGTCTACGACCACGCGATCCGGATCTCCGACCAGATCGACTCCTACCGGGATCTTCTGGCCGGGACGCGGGACGCCTACCTCTCGGTCGTCTCGAACCGGCTCAACCAGATCACCAAGCAGCTGACGGTCGTGGCGACGATCTTTCTGCCGCTGTCGTTCATCGTCGGCTTCTTCGGCCAGAACTTCAAGTGGCTGGTGGAAGGAATCGGCTCGGAGGCCGAGTTCCTGATTCTCGGCATCGGCAGCCTCCTGCTCTCGGTCATCGGCCTGCTGATCTGGTTCAGGCGCGGCTCCTATCTTTGAGAGGGCGCTCGGAATGCGGTCCGGGGGTGTTTCAGGAAACACCAGCCGTGTCGATACCCAGCTCTAGATGATCGTTGTGGGCTGTTTCCGCATGCACCTGGCGTGGCGGTCGTCGTTGGCCACCCTGGTCGCCGCCTGCGCGCTCGCGCCCGGCGCCGCGCAAGCGACGTCCACCAGGTCAGGGGCCGACAGCCTCTCGCCGCGGGTAGCCGAGCTGGCGAAGCCCTCCTTCCGCTCGGCATCCCAGGC
>DATAIY010000184.1:0-2699 GCA_036262475.1 Solirubrobacterales bacterium | reverse complement strand
CGAGCGGGTCGCGCCCGAGATCGACGTCGAAGCCTGGGTGCTCGACGACACCGGCTTTCCCAAGGATGGAAAGGACTCGCCGGGGGTAAAGCGCCAGTACTCGGGCACGCTCGGCAAGATCGGCAACTGCCAGATCGGCGTCTCGGTCCACGCGGTCGGCGCCAAGGGGACGCTGCCCTTGGGCTGGGCGCTGTATCTGCCCGAGGAGTGGTGTGAGGACAGCGAGCGTCGACAGAGGGCGAAGGTCCCCGAGGAGGTTGTTTTCAAGACCAAGCCCGAGCTGGGGTCGAGCTCCTCGAGCGCGCAGCCGATTGGGAGGTCCCCGCCGCGCCGGTGCTGGGCGATTGCGCCTACGGGGAGAACACCGACCCGCGGCGTCGCCTTGACGCCGCGGGCAGCGAGTACGTGCTCGCGGTCAGCCCGCAGGTCGCGGTGTTCTCTTCCGAGACCTCCTTCGAGGTGCCCGAGCGCAAAGGCAAGACGGGTCGGCCCCCCAGCCGCCCCCAGCCCGATCGCAAACCGGAGTCGATCGGCGCGCTGATCGAGCGGATCGGGCCCGCCCAGGCGCAGACCGTCGCCTTTCGCGATGGGCCCGACGGAGAGCCGATCACATCACGCTTCCTCTTCGCACGGGTGCGCGCCTCCCACGAGTGCCAGAAGCGGCCCTCCCCGCCGCCTGAGGAGTGGCTGATCGCCGAGTGGCCCGAGGACCAGGAGGCGCCGAACGAGTTCTGGCTCTCGAACCTGCCCGCCGACACCGAGCCCGAGCGCCTCGCCCGCCTCGCTCGGCTGCGCTGGAAGATCGAGCTCGACTACCGCCAGCTCAAGGGCGAGCTCGGCCTCGACCACTACGAGGGTCGCTCCTACCTGGGCTGGCATCACCACACCGCGCTGGTCACGGCGGCTCACGGCTTCCTCACCTTGGAGCGCATTCACCCTTTAGCCCGACGGCCGGCCTGACGCTTCCCGCCGCAGTCCGAGCGCTGCAGCCTCTGTTCAAGTGTTGGACCGGCCGTTGCCAGACCTGCGACCAGCCCGTCGACCTCGACCGGCTGTTGCTCCACCGCCGTCCCCAAGATGAGTGAAGCTAACAGAGCACCACTAGTGGGCTGTCTCCCAACGTTTGACCGGAAACTCGCCTGAAGCGGCGAACAGCGACGCATGCACCCGACCGTGGAGGTGATCATGCGTCCCCGATCGGTGTTCGTCAGGCCGCTCAGCCCTGAGGGGGGCGAGCGGCTGAAGCGCCTCGCGAGGCGAGCCAGGCACTTCTCGAACCCCGGCTATGAGGCCAAAGCCCAGCGCGTGATCGCGCTCTGCAAGCGGCCTCCCCCGGCGCGGCCGTGGTCGCCTTCGACCAGATGGGGCCGATCGGCCAGCGGCCCAGCGATGGCGCCGGCTGGGCTGCCAGGGGCCGGCCCCAGCGCACCGTGCCACCTTCCATCGCCGCGCGGGGGTGCCTTACGGCCTCGGCGCCTATGACCTCGGCGCCGACCGACTGCGGCTGAGGCTGCGCCCTCGCCGCCGCGGGCAAGACGTGCTCGGCTTCATGCGCCAGATCCACCCCTGCTACCCCCCGAGCGCGAAGACGATCTACTGGATCCAGGACAACCTCTCGGCCAACTGGACGCCCGACATTCGCGCCTCTGCCGCCGAGAACCGGATCGAGCTCGTCCCGACCCCCACCTACGCCAGCTACCTGAACCCGATCGAGTGTCATTTCTGGCCGATCGCCGAGTTCCTCGTCAACAACGCCGACCACCTGGACCGGGAGGCCTTCGCCCATGCCTTGGGGCGACAGGTCAGCTACCGCAACGGTCCCCATCGCGATTGGCGCCTTGCCAGCTCGAGGCCAAGCTTCGCGTCGCAGCCTGATCAGGGTTTCGGGTGCGAGGTTTGGAGACGGGCCACTAGCGCCACTCAGCTCTGCTCTCGGCAAGGTCGTCGAGGATCCGCCGGGTGACCCAGCCGGAGTCTAGGTCCGCCGCGAAATACAGCAGCGCGTGCTCGGCCAGTCGCTGCGCGGAGACGCCCTGCAGGTCCGCCTCCCGCTCCAGCCCCAGCCAGAGGCCGTTCTCGACCTCCAGCTCCAGCTCCAGCTCGACGTCGATCCCCGCCTCAGGCAGGAACGTCGGGCAGGGCCACTCGATGCGACCAGAGTCTCTGTCGCTGAGGTAGTACCGGATCGCGCCCACGGCTCGGGCCGGGAGCTGCTTGGCTCCCGCACCGTCCTCTCGCTTGAGCGCGCGCAGGCTGAACCCACCCAACCGGACGGTGATGGTCGTCATCGGGCCCTCGGGGGATTCGAAACGAGCATGTTGGAGAGAATTCCTCTTCTCACCACCGCACCCGCCCCAGTTGACCGGGAACCCACGTCTTCAGGGTAGAGACTCGTACCGCCGGAAACGCTGCGAACCCCCCGTACGTCTGTCGGATTCGCGGCGGCCGCGGTGCCCGGCAGCTCTAGTCGAGCAGCCCCGATTCGCGGGCGGACATCGCGGTCTGCAGGAGGGTCTCGGCGGCGCTAAAGCGCGGCTCCCAGCCGAGATCGCGGCGCACCTTGGCGGTGTCCATCAGGACCGGCGTCCGCAGCGCCGTCGCCCACTCCAGCTGCGGGGAGACGAAGCTCAGCCGCCTCGCGAGTCCCGCCCCCAGGTCCGCCGCCGGGCCCGGGACCGGGACCGGGTGCCAGCCGATCG
>DATAIY010000183.1:0-5518 GCA_036262475.1 Solirubrobacterales bacterium | reverse complement strand
GACGACGCCGGCGTGTTCGGAGAGTTCGGCGGCGATGTCGCCGCCATCATCCTGGACCTGCTTGTCGCCGGTCGCCTTCAGCGAGACGGCGAAGTAGGTGGAGTTGCCGTCGCGGGAGACGAAGGCGGGGGAGTGAGTGTCGTAGTAGCCGCTCACCACGGCGACGTCGGAGCGTTCGCGCACTGCGCGCTCGAGCCCCTCGACCCGGGCTCGGCTGGAGGGCTCACCGACCGGGGCGTTTTCGACCACGGCGATCACCGCCGGCACCCTCAGGCCGGCGTCCTGCAGCCGTTCCCTTGCCTTCACGGTCTCGGTCGAGGGGTCGTCGGCCCCATAGGGGTCGAGGCGGCTGGCGACCGAGCCGCCGATCGCCCCGGCGAGCAAAAAGAAGGCGATCGCGATCAGGCCGATCCGGCGGGCGTTGCCGTCGGCGAGGCGGGCGAGGGAGTCGAACATCAGCTGCTCCTCTTCTCGGGTGCGGAATCGAGGATCTGCGTCTCCATCCGCTCGCACCAGTCGGCGAACCACTCGGTGAACTCGAGCCCGCCCCGCAGGACGAGCAGCGGGAACGGGTCTTCCTTCTCCTCCGCCAACGGCTCCATCGCGCGCAGCTGCTGGTTGGCGGCGAGCCGGTGGGCGCGCATCGCGCGCAGGATCTCGATCGCCTCCTGGCGCGGCAGTGCATCGGCGAAGAACAGCTTCAGCAGCCCTTCCTCGCGCATCTCATAGGTTGCGGGCGGCTGGCGAAGCCACGCCTTCAGCTCCTCTTCGCCGTCGGTGGTGATCTCGTAGACGGTGCGCTTGCGCCCGCCGGTGGGGGAGTCGATTCCCTCGATCAGACCGGCCTCAGAGAGTCGCTTCAGCTCGGGATAGATCTGTCCGTAGCTGGCCGCCCAGAAGAACCGCGTCGTCTCGTCGACCAGAGCTTTGATCTCGTAACCGGATCGGGGCTCGTTCCGGACCATCCCGAGGATCACGTAGGCGGTGGCGCTCAGCACATCCATCTCACGCAATATATATCGGACAGATATATCTAGGAGTGTGATTCGAATCACATATTGTCAGGCCCGACTGCAGCAGGTGACATTCGAGGAAGGGAAGCGCGATGACGCTCGATCAGAGCAAGGTTGGACAGGTGGTCGCGGAGCAGATGGAGGCGATCGAAAACGACTACGGGGACGACTGCGAGATCGGCGACGTCTGCACGATCGTCGAGGTCGTCGGCCCCCACGGATCCCACGTCAGGGTGCGCAGCAGCGACATGCGTCCACACAGCGGGCTGGGCCTGATCCGGATGGCCGAACAGGCGATGCTCGGCAACCTCGGCGGCGCCGAGTAGCCGCCTCCGCTGTTCCTTTCTCGCCGATAGCAGGGCGAAGGCAGAACGGAGCCGGGGTCAGGTCAACTCGGCGACCAGGGCCTCGACCACGATCGGGTCGAACTGGGTGCCGGCGTTCGCCTGCAGCTCGCCGATCGCTTCGGCGTGGTCCATGGCGCGGCGCTAGCTGCGGGTCAGAGGTCAACGCATGGAAGGCGTCGCAGGTGGCGATCACCATCGCCCCGCGCGGGATCTCCTCGCCGCTGAGACCGTCGGGGTAGCCGCCGCCGTCGAAGCCCTCGTGCGCGGCGCGGACCAGTGGCGCAACCGGGGCGAGGAAGGGGATCCGGTCCAGCATCCGGGCGCCGATCGCGGTGTGCTCGTCCATCCGCTCGCGCTCGGGGACGCTCAGCGGCCCCAGCTTTCGCAGCTCGCCGGGTACGCCGATCTTGCCGACGTCGTGGAGCAGGGCGCCGTAGCGGAGGCGGTCGAGCTCGGCGCCGGTGAAGCCGAGCCGACGACCGACCTGGACCGCGAGGTCGGCGACCTCGTTGGCGTGGTCGGCGGTGTAGGCGTCCTGCGGCTCGGCTACGTCGGCGAGGATGCCGTGGGTTCTGAGGAAGGCCCCCTCGACTTCGTCGACCAGCTGGCAGCGGGGGATCGCCGCTCCGACCTGGCTGGCGACGATGTGGGCGAGCAGCAGGTCCTCCTCGCTGAGGGCGTCGGGCTCCTCCTGCTCGAGGTTCATCACGCCCCAGATCGAGCCCGCGATCGAGATCGGCAGCGAGAGCTCCGAACCGGGGTCGGTGCGCGGGTTGCGGGTCAGGTAGTCGGGGTCGAGGCGGGTGTCGTTGACCGTCGCCGGCCGGCCGCTGCGCGCGACCCTGCCGTTGGCGCCGATCTCCACCGGCTGCGCCTGGGCGAGGAAGTCGGTGAACTCCTCCGCCAGCGGGCCCGCTCCGGTGAGGACCCGCAGCTAACCGTCCGGGTCGAGGCGCTGGACGACGGCCAGGTAGTAATCGAAGGACTCGTGCAGCGGGCAGACGGCTTCTGCCGCCACCTGGTCGATCGAGTTTGCCAGGGAGAGGCTCGTGGCGAGGCGGCTGGCGACGAGCAGGCGGCCTCCCTGGAGAGTGGCGACCTCGACCTGGCTACCGGCATGCTGCTCGTTTTCGGCT
The DNA here is from genome assembly GCA_036262475.1 of Solirubrobacterales bacterium. Lineage (GTDB taxonomy): Bacteria > Actinomycetota > Thermoleophilia > Solirubrobacterales > 70-9 > VAYN01. Next base: position 3,022 of record DATAIY010000183.1, on the reverse strand, counting down.
CCACGCACGCAGTTATCGGCGCACCTGCGTGTTGCTTTGGCCGCTGACTATCCTCAGACGCGCATGAGCGGAGTCGAATCGGACATCGTCGTGATGAAGTTCGGCGGCACCTCGGTTGCCGGGGCCGAGCAGATCAAACGCGCCGCGGGCCGGATCGTCGCCGCCCGCGAAGCCGGCCACAGGGTCGTCGCGGTCCTCTCGGCCCGGGGCAAGACGACTGACGAACTCGTCAGCCAGGCGCATGAGATCTCCGCCCGTCCGGTCGCCCGCGAGATGGACATGCTGCTCTCGACCGGGGAGCGGATCTCCTGCGCGCTCTGCGCGATGGCGATCCACGACATGGGCCACGAGGCGATCTCGCTGACCGGCTCCCAGGCCGGGATCGTCACCGACTCCTCCCACACCAATGCGCGGATCATCGACGTCCGCGCCGACCGGATCAAAGCGGCGTTGGAGGAGGACCGGATCGTCCTCGTCGCCGGCTTCCAGGGCGTCTCCACCGACAGCCACGACGTCACCACCCTCGGCCGTGGCGGCTCCGACACCACCGCTGTAGCCCTGGCGGCGGCGCTGCGGGCGAGCGTCTGTGAGATCTACACGGACGTCTCCGGCGTCTTCAGCGCCGACCCGCGGATCGTCGCCAGCGCCCGCAAGCTGCCGGTCGTCTCCTTCGAGGAGATGCTCGAGATGTCGGCCTCGGGAGCCAAGGTGCTGCAGCTGCGCTCGGTCGAGTACGCGCGCAACCACGGGGTCCGCATCCACTGCCGCAGCAGCTTCGAGGACGGCCCCGGTACCCTCGTCGTGGCAGAGGAAGAGACCATGGAGCAACCTTTCGTAACCGCAGTCACCCACTCCGACGGGGAGGCCCGCGTGACGCTGACCGGCGTCCGCGACGAGCCCGGCGTCGCCGGCCGCATCTTCAAGGCGCTGGCAGAGGCAAACGTCAACGTCGACGTGATCATCCAGAACGAGCCCGTCGGCGGCGATCAGTTGGCCGACCTCTCCTTCACGGTCGATCGGGCTGACCTGGCGACGGCCACAGACGTCATCGCCGGTCTCGGCGAGGTCAGCAGCGGCGTCCGCACCGACGAGCGGATCGGCAAGGTCTCGATCGTCGGCGCCGGCATGCGCTCGCACCCCGGCGTCGCCGCGAAGGTCTTCGAGGTGCTCGGCGCGGAACGGATCAACATCGAGATGATCTCCACCTCGCCGATCAAGATCTCATGCGTCATCTCGGCCGACCGCGTCGCCGACGCGGTCAACTCGCTGCACCGCGCCTTCGAGCTGGGGGCCGACGCGGTGCGGCCCGAGGACCCGACCGGTCCCGATCACCGGCCCACGGTCGCCAGCTGAGCCGCCGTCATACTTCTGCGATGGCTGGCGCCGGTTACAGAGTCGGGGTCCTCGGCGCGACGGGGGCGGTGGGGTCGACGATCCTCGGCGTGCTCGCCGAGCGCGATTTTCCCGCCGCCGAGGTCGTTCCGTTCGCCTCCGAGCGCTCGGCGGGCCGGCAGCTGGAGTGGAACGGCTCCTCGCTCGAATGTCGGGCGCTTGACGACGACTCGATTCAGGGGCTCGACGTAATCCTCTCCTCAGCCGGCGCGGCGGTCAGCGCCGAGTGGGCTCCGCGCTTTGTCGACGCCGGCGCCGTCGTCGTCGACAACACCAGCTTCTGGCGCATGCACGAGGACGTGCCGCTGGTCGTCGCCGGGGTCAACCCGGACGCGGCCGGCGGGCACCGCGGCATCGTCGCCAACCCGAACTGCACGACGATGGTGATGATGATGGCGCTGGCGCCGATCCATCGTGCGGTCGGTCTCGAGCGCCTCGTCGTCTCCACCTATCAGGCGGTCTCCGGGACCGGACAGCGGGCGATCGAAGAGCTGCGCGAGCAGTCGCGCGCCGTGCTCGCCGGGGAGGAGCCGCCGGCGCCCGCCGTGTATCCGCACCCGATCGCCTTCAACGTCCTGCCGCAGGTGGAGACCTTCAAGGACGGCGACGACTACACGACCGAGGAGCGCAAGGTGATGGCGGAGACCCGCAAGATCCTCGGCCTCGAAGACAGAGTGGCGATCTCGGCGACCTGCGCCCGGGTGCCGGTCGTCACCGGCCACTCGGAGTCGGTCAACGTCCAGACCGTGGAGGACCTCGCGCCCGAGGACTGTCGGAGGCTGCTGGCAGACGCCCCCGGGGTGGTCGTGGTCGACGATCCGGGAGCCGGCAAGTACCCGCTGGCCACCGACGCTGCCGGGCGCGACGAGGTCCTGGTCGGCCGCATCCGCCGCGACCCCGACGTCGAGCGCTGTCTCAATCTCTGGATTGTCGGCGACAACCTGCGCAAGGGTGCCGCCACCAACGCCGTCCAGGTGGCCGAGCTGCTGATCGAGCGCGACCTGCTCGGCAGCCAGGAGTAATCGGATGGACATCAGCTTCGGCCAGGCGCTGCTGCTGTTCGGCGGCCTGCTGGCGGTAGTGGCCGCGCTCTCGGGGCTGATGCGCGGAACGATGCTCTCGGCGTCGGTGCTGTCGGTCAGTCTCGGGATCGGCCTCGCGGCGGCCGGTGTGGTCCACGTCGACGCCACCGACAAGGCGATCGTCGAGCTGATCGAGCTGGCCCTGGTCCTCACCCTGTTCTCCGACGGGATGTTCGTCGAGCGCGAGCTGCTGGCCCGTCACTGGAGCCCGGTCGCGCGGGCGCTGGTGATCGCGATGCCGATCACGATGGCGCTGCTGGCGCTCGCGGCGAAGGCGCTCTTCCCGGACCTCAGCTGGGCGGAGGCGTTTCTGCTCGGCGCCGTGCTCTCGGCGACCGACCCCGTCATCACCTCTGCCGTCGTCACCTCGCGCCTGGTTCCGAGCGCAGTCCGCCACACGCTCAACCTCGAGTCCGGCCTCAACGACGGGCTGGCGCTCCCGTTCGTCCTCTTCTTCCTGGTTCTCGCCAGCCCGGGTGGCGACGCCGCCACCGAAGCCGCGAAGCTGGTCGGCCAGGCGGCGGTGGGGGCCGTGATCGGGTTTGGGT
>DATAIY010000182.1:0-1955 GCA_036262475.1 Solirubrobacterales bacterium | reverse complement strand
GCCGCGGGCCGCAGCTGAACGAAGCGATCGGCGCCCTGCGGCGGCTGGCCGTTGACCGCCAGCCGCCGCAGGGCGCCGATCGCTTCGTTCAGCTGCGGCCCGCGGCCGGCGAGGGCGTTGCCGAAGCCGGCCAGGTTCTGGCGGATCGCGTCGCGGGTCGGCTTGTCGAACATGTCGAAGAACTGGTCGATGTCGACCGGTTCGGGCTTGGCCGCGGCGAGCGGGATCGTTTCGCCGGCGGCGAAGCCCTTGGAGGAGTTGCCGGGGGTGATCTGGAGGAACTTGAGACCGAGGGCGGACTTGGGGCGGACCGTGATCGTCGAGTCGACCGGCAGCGGTTCGGCGCTCTTGTCGAGGCTGAGCGAGAGTTCGGCGGCGACTTCGCCGTCCTTGAGCTGGACCGGAACGACGGACTTGACGGCTCCGACCAGGACGCCGCCAATCCTGACATCGTTGCCTTTGACCAGCGCGTCGGCGTTGGGAACCCGCGCCTTGAGGTCGTAGGTCGAGACGAAGGGAAGGCCGTTGTTGGCGTTGTAGGCGAGGAAGACGGCGACGATGATCACCAGCACCGTCACCGCCCCGACCAGGACCGGGCTGCTCGCGATTCCCTGAAGTCCGCCGCGGTTCCTCATGGCCCCAGCAGGTAGTTGAGGAGGGGAACGGTGCCCCCGGTCTTGGAGGCGCTGCCGACGCTCGGTTCGCTCCCAGTTGCCCCGGCCTGACCGAGTCCGGTCGTCGGACCCCCGGCGCTTCCGGGGTTTGGCGAGGTCCCGCCCGTCTTTTCCGTCAGCTGGCGCTGTAGCAAGCGGAGGAGTTCGGTAGCACTCGAACTCGCCGTTTCGCTCGCGCTAGGGCCGTTGAACTGCGCTGAACAGCCTGTCGTACCTTTCGCTTCGGCTATGTAATCGACGCAGTTGGTGAGCGTCACCAGGGTGCGACCGAAATGTCCGTACTGGTCGAAGCCGTTGAACGAGGCGGTCGAGTTGTAGATCAGTTCGACCAGGCCGTCCCAGCCCTTGGTCTGCTTGATATTGGTGAGCAGCTTCGCGAGTTCGGTCGTCGGCGACACACCCGCCTTCGCCAGGTCGCGCACCTTGCGCACGACCGGGTCGGCTTCGCGGAACTTCTGGCCGGAGGCTTCACCGGCGTTGCCGAGGCTCTTCAGCGCCACCGTCGTCGCTTCCGAGAACGGGGTCAGGGTGCGGGTCGCGTCGGTCAGCGAGGGTGCCGCTTCGCCGAGGTCTTCGAAGACCGGCGTGGCGGCGTCGGAGAAGCCCTGAAGGCTGCGCATCGTGAGCCGGAATTCGGTCAGGAACCTGGGGAGCTTACGCAGCGATTCTTCGAGCTGGGCGCCGCGTTCGGAGCTGGCTTCGGCGGTGGCGCCCGAGTTCGAGATGAAGCCGGCGACGTGGGCGCGCTCGCGCGAGAGCGGCCGCAGGATCGCCTCCGAGTTGCTCGCGAGCTGGGCCAGCTGGTGGCGCTGAGCGGAGAGGATGCCGAAGAGGGTGTCGGCGTCGCGCAGGACGGGGTTGGCGCGCTTGACCAGCACTTCGAGGTCTTCGCCTCGCCCGGCGAGGCCGGCGCCGAGTTCGTTGAGGATCAGGCGGAAGCGCTGCGAGTAGGGCAGCGTCTGGATGTCGTTGACCAGGTCGAGGTCGACGCTGGTGCCGTTGTTGCCGAGCGGCAGCAGGTACTCGCCGGCGCCTGGCTGGCCGGATTCGATCTTCTTCAGTGGCGGCGCCTCCGGCGAGCCCGGAGCGCGCGGCAGGGTCGGGCGGCAGTCGACGAACTTCTCGCCGATCAGCGATTGCGGCCGGATCAGACAGCTGGCGTCGCTGCGGAAGTCCTGGAAGCCGGGGTCGGCGATATTCATGACGATGATTGCCTTGCCGGGGACCGAGACCGGCTTGCCGTTTTCGTATTTGACGGTTTCGCCGGGCAGGGAGACGTCG
>DATAIY010000181.1:0-5734 GCA_036262475.1 Solirubrobacterales bacterium | reverse complement strand
CGCTAAGCGACCGCCGCACCCGTGGCAGCCAGGTGGGCGGGCCGGGGTACTCTGAGGCCGCGAATTCGGCGGTCGGCGGCCCGTGCCCCTGCCGCCCTTCGAAGATCGAGTCGCGGCGGAAGGTCGAGCCCCCGCAGCGCGGGCAGCGGGGGAGTCGGTCGGTCTCTAGCAGCGACAGCTGCGAGCCGCAATTGATGCAGAAGAACGTCCCAGAGCCCGGGATGAAACCGGTTCCAAAGCTGTCGCCAAGGGGGGTGACGCCAACGCTGTCGAAGATGAGAGACCTCCTTCCTGCGTCCACTTCAATCTTAGTACCTGGACGTACTCCCGTCACTCAATTTTCCCGATCCGGTGGTGGCGCGCGGCGGACCTCTAGAATCGCGCCGCGATGGGTCCGATCAGCGCCGAAGTCGAGATAGACGTCCCCCGCAAGCGGGTCTTCGAGACGATCGGCGACCTCGCCGCCCGCCCGTCCTTCACCGATCACTTCCTCTCCGACTTCCACCTGACCCGGATCGAGCCGACCGGAGTCGGGGCGGGGGCGAGGTTCCGGGTCAACGCGCCGCTGCGCTCGATCTGGATGGACACGACGATCGTCGAGCAGGAGGAGCCGTTCCGGATCGTCGAGCAGGGCTACGGCGGTCGCACCAACCGGATCCGCGCCAACACCGTCTGGGAGCTGACAGGGGGCACCGGCTCGCTGACGGCGGTCCGCTTCTCCCAGTGGACCGAGCCGACCAACCCCCTCGACCGGGCTCTGGAGGTCATCAGCGCCGGCTCCATCTGGCAGGAGCGCGCCTGGCGCCAGGCTCTGCGCAGGCTCCGGGACGCGCTCGAGTCCGACCTTCCGGGCGCCGAGCGGATCGCCGTCGCGGGAGGCAACCGTTACGCGACCGGCATCCCTTAATACACTCTCGCCGCCGATGTCCCCGAACCGCAGATTCGTCTTGCCGCTCTTCGCCGCCCTGGTTCTGGCCGTGCTCTCGCTGGGAATCGCCGCCTGCGGCTACTCGAGCGACTCCAAGGACGTCGCCGAGGGCGAGGCCGTCCATCTCGGCGAACTGCAGTTCAACGTTGTCTTCTCGCGCTACCTGAACCCGAACGACAGCGAGGACTCCGCCTACCTCGTCGGTCAGCCGGCGCCGCCGAACGGGTCCACCTACTTCGGGGTCTTCTTCCGAGTCCAGAACGAAAGCAACGACCCCCAGACGCTGCCCTCGACCCTGTCGATTACCGACGCCGCCGAAAAAACCTACGACGTGATCGCCAGCGAAAGCCTTTACCAGTTCCCGTTCGGCGGCGAAGTGGAACCGCAGGAACAGATCCCTGTCGACGACTCGACTCCCCAGCAGGGTCCGATCGAGGGCTCCGTGGCGATATTCCTGCTGCCGGCGGAAGCCTCCGACAACCGGCCGCTGACGCTCCACATCCCCAGCACCGAAGGGGAAGTGGCGAACGTCACCCTCGATCTCTAGGGCGCCCCCTAGAGGCCGGCGGAGAGAACTTCGGCCGCGGCCGGCGCGGCGACTTCGCCTCCGGCGGCTTCGGCTTCGATCAGCAGCACCCCGATCGCCAGCTTGGCGCTTTCGGCCGGGGCGAAGGCCGAGAACCAGGCATCCTTGATCTGGATCGGGTTTTCCTTGCCCTCCTGGCCCGGTTTCGGGCCCAGCTCGGAGGTCCCGGTCTTACCGGCGACCTGCGCCTGGGGGATCGCCCCGGCGGTCCCGGTCCCTTCGGTGACCACCCCGACCATCAGTTCGGTCAATTCATCGGCGAGCTTCTTCGACATCACCCGCACCGGCTTCGCGTCCGGTCGCAGTTTCTTGTTGTTGACAATCGAGGTCGGTTCGCGGACCCCGCCGTTGCCGATCGTCTGCGCCACGCTCGCCATCTCCAGCGGCGTCGCCAGAACTTCGCCCTGCCCGATCGCCGAGACCCCGAGGTCGATTTCTTCGCCGATTTCCTTTGGGATCGTCGATTCGGGCGGGCCGACTTCGCGGACGATCCTCGGCGCGTAGAGGGTAGGCGGCGAGTTGAAGCCGAACCGTTCGGCGGCGCCGACCAGGTCGTCGTTGCCGATCTGCGGTCCGAGCGGCGCGAAGTCGGCGTTGCACGACTCGGCGAAGGCCTGGCGGAAGGTGCCGCCACAGTACTCGCCGTTAGCGTTGCTGATGAAGCGGCCGCCGACATTGACGCCGTTGGTGATTTCGAATTCGTCGTCGAGCGAGACGACGCCCTTCTGCAGGGCCGCCGTGGTGGTGATGATCTTGAAGGTGGATCCGGGCGGCTGCGGTGCCGAGAACGCCTGGCCGGCGAGGGCTCGAACGTCGCCGTTGTGGGCGTCGAGGACGGCGATCCCGCCGGCGCGGCCGGCTAGGGCGATGACCGCCGATTCCTGCAGTTCGGGGTCGATCGTCGTCTTCACCGGGGCTCCGGCTTCGGGTTCTGATTCGGCGATGACACGGACCGAGGTGCGCGATTTGTCGAGGGCGAGCAGGGAGCCACCCGGCTTGCCGGTGAGCCGGGTGTTGAAGGCCTGCTCGAGGCCGCTGATCCCGACCGGCGTGTCGGCGGCGAAACCGTGCCGGGCCAAGGCGGGCATGTCTTCTTCGGAGGGGCTGCCGATTTCACCGGTTACGTCGATCGCGACGGTCCCCAATGGGTGTTCGCGTTCATCGGCGGGGCCTTCGGCAAGTGGCGTCCCGTCGTTGGCCAGGATCGCCGCCCGCGGCGCCAGCTTGATCTGGCTTTCGAGGTGCTCGCCGGGTCGCAGCCCGGGGAAGACGAGGCTCGGGCCCCAGGCCACGCCGCCGTCGGCGAACGGCAGCTCCAACTCGTCTTCGAGCCGGCCGAAGGCGACCATCGAGACGCTGACAGGCACTGGCACGACGGTGTTTCCGTCGAGGGAGCTCGGATCGTGCGCGGAGCCCGGTTCGAGCGATTTCAGGGTCGCCACCTGTTCGGCTTCCCTGTAGGCGGTGGTGAAGTCATTGACACTGACCGCGGCCTGCGAGGCGGGGTTCAGTTCTCCGTACATAGCGGCGAAATTCCCCTGCGCCCAGTCTTCGGCGAAGCGGTTCGCGGCTTCCTTCTGGGGCGAGCCGGGCGCCCCGGTCGCGGCGCCGACGACGAATGCGACCACCGCGATCAGCCCGAGCGGAAGGGTGCGGGTGACGAGGCGACGGCGCCTCTCCACCTCTGGTGATAACTGACTCACCAGTGGAAAGGTAATAGAGCGATCCCCCGCATGCTTCTATTCAGTGGTGACCGTCGTGGATTGGGCCATCGTGGCCTTCACCATCGCCCTCGGACTCTGGGGATACAGGCAGGGGCTGATCGTCGGCGCCCTGACCCTCGTTGGCTTCGGCGCCGGCGCCTTCGCCGGCAGCAGGCTGGGGCCGCTGCTCCTCTCCCAGGGGGCCGAGTCCCCCTATGCGCCGCTATGCGCTGCTCTCGGAGCGCTGCTGGCGGGCGCCCTCGCCGCGGTCGCGGTCGAGAGCTTCGCGCTGGGGCTGCGGGAGAAGATCCTCCACAAGCCCTCGCTGCACCTCGCCGACGGCGCCGGCGGGGCGGCGCTGATCGCCACGGTGGCGCTTGGGCTCGCCTGGGTCTTCGGCGCGGCCGCCCTGCATACGCCGGCGACCGAACGGCTTCGGGCCGACGTCCAGGAATCGCTGATCCTCAGCAGCCTGAACGAAGTGCTGCCGCCGTCGGGACCGGTGCTGAACGCGCTCGACCGCGTCGACCCGTCGCCCTCGGTGGCCGGCCCGGCACTGCCGATCACCGCTCCCAGCGAGGCGATCGCCTCCGATCCCGACGTGCTGCGGGCCGGGGCCTCGGTGGTGCGCGTGCTCAGCACCGCCTGCGGGCTCGGGATCGAGGGGTCGGGCTGGTCGGTGGCGCCGGGCCTGATCGTCACCAACGCCCACGTCATCGCCGGTGCCGAAGACACCACCGTCACCACCCCGGAGGGGGTCGAGTTGGAAGCGACCCCCGTCTTCTACGAGCCCAGCGACGATCTCGCCCTGCTACGGGTCGGCACCGACATCCCAACCCTGCCGATCTCCTCGCGGCGCCCGGCGGGTGCCGACGCCGCCGTCCTGGGCTATCCGGAGAACGGTCCCTACTCGCTCTCACCCGCGCGCGTCGGCGAAACCCGAGACACCGTCAGCGAGGACTCCTATAGCAGGGGGCCGGTCGATCGCACGATCATCGCGCTCCGCGGCGCGGTTCGCAGCGGCAACTCCGGTGGGCCGCTCGTCGACGCCGACGGCAGGGTCATCGGCACGGTCTTCGCGGCGACGACGAGCGGCTCGCCCGGCGGCTTCGCGATCCCGGCCGAGCTCGTCCGCAAGGCGCTCGGACGGACGGCCGCCGCCGTCGGTACCGGTCCCTGCGCACGCTGATTCCGATGGCCGACCACTTACGTTCAGTAAGCTCGGAGGCTGTGGAACCGGTCACCTCGACCCAGGTCCAAGCCAGGCCGCCCGGCGGAGTCTGCCCTCACTTCCATGCCGCGATCGAGTTGATCGGGAAGCGCTGGACGGGAGCGATCGTCTGCGCCCTGACCGAGCGACCGATGCGGTTCGGCGAGCTCGGCAAGGCGGTCCCGGGCCTCTCGGACCGGCTGCTGTCCCAGCGCCTGCGCGAGCTGGAGGAGGAGGGGCTGGTCGAGAGGGAGGTCGAAGCCGGGACCCCGGTGCGCGTGACCTACTCGCTGACCGAGGTCGGGCGCGAGTTGGGGCCGTCCATACGCGAGTTGCGGATTTGGGCGCGCCGCTGGAAGCGCGCCGGCTGACCTGACGCGCCTGAACCGGCGCAGATCTGCGTCCTCGGTCACTCGTGTGCGGAGCACGCCACGCTCCCGCGTCCTGATCTGCTTGGTTCAGCCGCGTCAGCGCCGTCATCTAGCCTGGGCCCGTGGATCTCCCCGGGCCATTTCCAGTCGGCAAGTACGCGCGCAAGCTGCAGGAGGAGATGCGCAAGCGGGCGCGGGTGCAGTTGATGGGCGAGGTGACTGGGGTGGGTCGCAGCAAGAAACAGGCGTATTTCGAGTTGCGTGACAGCGATGGCGCCGTCCCGTGCACGATCTGGCTGAACGATCTCGAAAGGGCCAAACTGCCCGAGGGTGCCCTCCGCGACGGGGCCGAACTCGTCATCGCCGGCGGGCCTGACTATTACCCCGGCGGTGCGCAGGCTTCGCCCAGCTTCAGCTTCCGCGCCACCCACATGCGGCTGGCGGGGGAGGGCGACCTGCTGGCCAGGCTCGAGGCTCTGCGCAGGCAGCTGCGCGCCGAGGGCCTGTTCGAGTTGCAGAAGCAGCTCTCGCGGCCGCTGCTGCCGAAGGCAATCGGGGTGGTGACGGCGGAGTCCGGAGCGGCGCGCCGCGACCTTCTCGCCGGTCTGCGCCGTCGCGGTTGGGGCGGGACCGTGGTCTGGGCCTTCGCCCCGGTTCAGGATCGCCACGCGGCGCCGGCGATCGCCGCGGCGCTGCAGGGTTTGGCGGCGCGGCCCGAGGTCGAGGCGATCGTCGTCACCCGAGGCGGCGGCAGCCTCGCCGACCTCTGGGCGTTCTGCGACGAGACCCTCTGCCGCACCGTCGCCCTCCTGCGCGTGCCCGTCGTCAGCGCGATCGGCCACGAGCGTGACTCGACCCTCCTCGACGATGTCGCCGCCGTCACCTGCTCGACTCCCACCCACGCCGCCGAGGCGGCGATTCCGCTCGATTGCGGCG
>DATAIY010000180.1:0-11352 GCA_036262475.1 Solirubrobacterales bacterium | reverse complement strand
ATTCTCGCCCACAATTACCAGACACCGGAGATTTTCCACGGGGTCGCCGACCTGACCGGAGACTCGCTGGCTCTCGCTCGGGAAGCGGCCAAAACCGACGCCGAACGGATCGTCTTGTGCGGCGTCCATTTCATGGCCGAGACCGCGTCGATCCTCTCGCCCGAGAAGAAGGTCCTGATCCCCGACCTCGACGCCGGCTGCTCGCTCGCCGACTCGATCGACGCCGACCAGCTGCGGGCCTGGAAGGCCGAGCACCCGGGCGCCCTGGTCGTGATGTACGTCAACACCTCGGCCGAGGTGAAGGCGGAGACCGACTACTGCTGCACCTCCTCCAACGCGGTCAGCGTCGTCGAGCACATCTGGGCCGAGCACGGCCCCGACACGGAGATCCTCTTTGGTCCCGACATGTGGCTCGGCGCCTTCGTCGAGCGCGAGACCGAGCTCGTCGACGATCCCGAGCGCCGCGGCCGCTTCCACATCTGGGACGGCGAGTGCCACGTCCATGCTGGGATCCGCCCCGAGGACATCGCCCAAACCCGGGCCGAGAACCCCGAGGCAGAGTTCCTGATCCACCCCGAGTGCGGCTGCTCGACCCAGGCGATGGAGTACGTAGCCGCCGGCGAAATCGACCCCGACGGCGTCCACATGCTCTCCACCTCGGGGATGCTCAAGCACGTCGAAGAGCACCCCGACGGCAGCTTCATCGTCGCCACCGAGAACGGCATGCTCTACCCCTTGCAGCAGGCGGCGCCGCAGGCGAACCTGATCGAGGCCAACCGGATGGCCTTCTGCAAATACATGAAGATGATCACGCTGCCGAAGCTGCGCGACTCGCTGCTCGAGATGAAGTTCGAGGTCAGCGTCCCCGCCGAGATCGCCGAGCTGGCGCGGATCCCGATCGAGCGCATGGTCGCGATCGGCTGACGGGATCTGCCCCGGCCGTCATGCTCCATGCGGGATGCGGCGACTACTCAAATACTTATTCCTCGGCGCGGCCGCCGGCCTGCTGCTGATCCAGCTCGTCCCCTACGGACGGGACCACAGCAACCCCCCCGTCACCCAGGCCGCGAAGTGGTCTCCCGGTCCCGGTCAGCAACTCGCGGTGCAGTCCTGTTACGACTGCCACAGCAACCTCACCAAGTGGCGCTGGTACTCGAACGTCGCGCCCGTCTCCTGGCTGATCCAGCACGATGTCGAAGACGGTCGCGGGGCGCTCAACTTCTCCGAATGGGACAAGGGGCAGCCGGGCCTGGGAGATTTGGTTGAGAAGGTCTCCAGCGGCGAGATGCCGCCGACGCAATACACGCTGATCCATCCCTCCGCAAGCCTCTCCTCGTCCGGGCAGGCCCAGCTCGTCGCCGCCTTGACCCGGCTCTATGCCGGTGATCCCCCTCCGCCCGGTGGCGGGGGCTAGCGCCGACCTCCCGGATCTCGGCTTCACCATCTCTTGGCCTTCGCTTAGCGATTCGCTTGCCCGTCGGGGTGCAGTATGGATCGACCAACTGCGAAGGAGCGAATCATGATCAACCGAAAAGCGAAGGCGATGGCGACGGCGACGGTGCTGGGCCTCGGAGCGCTCGGCGGCGTCGCGCTCGGGACCAATCCCGGCGTGCCGGCCGCCACCCAGCAGGCGAGCGGCGGCGCCACGGCGGCTGTGGTCACCGGGGCCAGCGGTGCGTCCGCGGTTCCGGCGAGCCAGACCGTAGCCGTCAAAAACGGCGTCGGCGCGAGGGCGCCGATCGTCACCCGGGCAAGCGGCGCCGGCGGCTCGGCGGCGGCAGTGGACGATTAGCAGCGGATCTTCAGGGAACTCTGTGCCCGCCCTTAGCTCCCGGTTACGGATTGCGGGCAGGCTGAGTCGACCAATCCGCGAGAGGAGACAATGATGTCGAATCAGAGGATTCTGGTGGTCGCCAACAGGACCGCCGATTCACCGGAGTTGATCGCGGGGCTGCGAAGCCGAGGCACTGACTCCTCAGCCCGCTTCACCCTGCTCGTTCCGGCCGTGCCCCGTGGCCTGGCCTGGGCGGCGGACATGAAGGCCGGCTGGGCCGACGCGATCGGCCGGGCCGAGGCGGCGGCCGAGCGCATCAGCCGTTCGGGCCTGGGGTTCGATGGCGCGATCGTAGGCGACCCCGACCCCTTCGCGGCCGTCGGCGACGTTCTCCACCTCCGTAAGTTCGACGAGGTGATCGTCTCGACGCTGCCCCCCGGGATCTCGAGCTGGCTGCGGCTCAGCCTGCCTGACCGGCTGCGACGGGCGACCGAATTGCCGGTCACCCAGATGACCGTGAATCCAGGCGGCGCGAGCCCCGCCCACCGCGAGCGAGAGCTGGTCGGCGCCGCCTCTTGAGCGCCTAGTCGTCGGAGGCCTCGTGGCCACCGCTGCCGCTGTGCTCGTCCCCGGGTTCGCTCGGTTCGGTGGGTTCGGTGGGGACGACCGCGGGCGGCTGGGTGGTGGTCGGCGTCGTCGTGGTCGTCTGACCGCCGGGGGGGGTGGTTGGCGCGGTGCCTTCTTGACCGCTGTTGCCGGAGCCGCGACCGCCGTTCGTCGTACCGATCGCGGGCGCCAGCGCGTCGCCAGCGGAGATTGATTCCGAGGCGATCCCGATCTGCTGGCCGGCGAGATTGCTGGCGGCCAGTGCCACGGCTGCCGCGATCACCAGCCCGAGCAGGGCGAGGCTGATCCATTTGACGGTCGCCGGGAGTCTCATTCGCGCACCTCGATGATGGCGCGCAGGCCACCTCCGTCGCGGTTGGCGAGCTTCACGTCGCCGCCCCACTGGCGGGTCAGCTCTCGCGCGATCGGGAGTCCCAGCCCGGTACCGCTGGACCGGCGCTGCCCGGCACTGCCGCGGCTGAAGCGCTCGAAGACCGCCTCCTCCTCGCCCGCGGCGAGGCCGTCGCCACGGTCGAGAACCTCGATCCGGCCGGGGCCGAAGGCGATCGTCACGGTTGATCGCGCCGGCGAGTAGAGCAGGGCGTTCTCGACCAGCGCGTCGATCGAGCGGTCCAGGTCAGGCCCCGCGCACCAGCCCACGGCGGACTCGCCACCGCCGCGGACCTCGAGCTCGATTTCCCGCTCCGCCGCCAAGGCCCCCCAGCGCTCGGCGGCGTGGCGGCTGGCTTCGGCGAGGTCGAGCTTCTCGCCCGGAAGTTCGTGCTCGCCGGCGCGGCCGAGGATCAGCAGCTCGTCGACGATCTGCGAGAGGCGGTCGATCTCGTGCATCGCCGCCACGACCTCGGCGTCGACCCCCTCCTTGCCGCGGAAGCGTTCGCCCAGCCCCTCCAGGCGCAGCCGCAGCCCGGTCAGCGGCGTCCGCAGCTGGTGCGAGGCGTCGGCGACGAAGTCCTGCTGCACCCGCAGCAGCCGCTTCACCCGCTGGGTCATCTCGTTGAAGGTCCGCGCCAGCGAGCGCTGCTCGGTGCTTCCCTCGATCGCCACCGTGGCGTCGAGATCGCCGCCGGCGACCCGGCGCGCGGCCCGGTCCAGACGCCGGATCGGGCGCGCGATCTGCTGGGCGATCAGAGCGCCGGCGATCATCCCCAGCGCCAGGACGACGGCGGCCAGCGCCGCGACGTCGAGGATCGAGGTCCTCACCGCCCGGTTCACGGCGTCGACGCTCTGCGTGATCCGCACCGCGCCGCGGGTCAGCCCGTGCTCCAGGACGGGTGCGGCGGTGGCGAGGATTTCGGTCCCGAGGGTCTCGCTGTTGCGAGTGATCTGCTCGCTGTGGCCGCGCAGGGCCGCCTTCACCTCCGGGCGGTCGGCGTAGCTGCGCCCCGTCGCGGTGCCGGCCGAGTCAGCCAGCAGACGACCGCTCGCGTCGACGACGATCACCCGGCCGCGCACGCTTTCGGCTGAGATCCGCGCGATCTTGTGCAGCACGGAGAAGTGTGGCGGGGAGACCAGCTCGCCGGCGGTGGTCGCGACCACCTGCGCCTGGCTGCGGGCCTGGCTGCGTACCTCGGAATCGACCCGGTTGCGCAGGCTCAGCGCCAGCGGCACGCCCAGCGCGATCAGCGCCAGCAGCAGCACGTAGGCGAGCGCCAGCAGAAGGGTGGCCCGGAGGCTTACGGCTCCTCGACCCCCGGGGCGGCGAAGCGGAAGCCGACGCCGCGCACCGTCTCGATGTAGGTCGGTTTGGCCGGGTCGTCGCCGAGCTTGCGCCGCAGCCAACCGATGTGGACGTCGAGCGTCTTGGTCGAGCCGAACCAGTTGGTGTCCCACACTTCCGACATCAGGTCCTCGCGCTTGACGACCTGGCCAGCGTGGCGCATCAGCTCGGCCAGCAGGTCGAACTCCTTGCGGGAGAGATCGAGTTCGTGGCCGCCGCTGCGCGCGATCCTCGCCCCCGGGTCGAGCTCTATGTCCCCGATGCGGACGGGTTTCTCCCGCGAGCCGTCGGCGCGGGAGCTGCGCCGCAGCACGGCGCGGATCCTCGAGATCACCTCGGCAGCGCTGAACGGCTTGACCACGTAGTCGTCGGCGCCGAGCTCGAGACCGACGATCTTGTCCATCTCGGTGCCGCGGGCGGTCAGCATCATGATCGGGACGTCCGAGAGGCGGCGCAGCTCGCGGCAGACGTCGCGGCCGTCTCCGTCGGGCAGTGCCAGGTCCAGCATCACCAGGTCCGGTTCCTCCGATGCCGCGAGTTCCAGGGCGCCGGCGGCCGTTCCGGTCACCAGCGGCTCGAACCCCGCCCGACGCAGCGCCTCCGCGAATGGCTGGGATATCGACTCCTCGTCCTCGACGACGAGGATTCGCCCGCTCGGCGCTTGGCTGGTCATGTGGCAACTGTAACGGCGTTCCGATCGCTTTCCGGAAGCTTGCCGTCAGGTTTTGCCGGCTCTTTACCCGCGGCTGACCTGGCCTTGCATGGGCCATTCGCACAATGGCCCGACAACTTCGGCCAAGAGGAGATCGCTGTGAACAAATTTAGGACCCGCATCGCTGCAGGTGCAACCATTATCGGATTGGGAGGACTCGCCGGTTTGGCGCTGGGCGCCGGCCAACAGCATTCGAGCACCACCGTCGCCGACAAGCCGATGGTCCGCACCAAAGTGATCCGCAGAACGATCCACGTAACCAAACACGCCAAGCCCAAGCACCCGGCCGTGGCCGGGACCGGGGGAGGTGCGATGGCGGGTGCTGGAAGTTCTTCCGCAGGCTCCTATGGCAGCGCCACCACCGGTGCGTCCTCGAGCGGCTCGACCCCTTCCTATTCTTCCTCGTCGAGCCCGGTCACGACCTCGACCAGCGGCTCTTCATCGGCACCGGTCAGCTCGGAATCCGGCTCCGGCACGAGTCCCGTCGTCACCCACACCAGCGGCGCCAGCGCCGGCTCGGGCTCGGGCAGCGGTACGAGCACCCCGGTGGTCACCCACACCAGCGGCGCCAGCGCCGGCTCGGGCTCGGGCGGCGCAGGGAGCGCTCCGGTCACGACCGCGACCAGCGGCGGTGGAGCCGGTGGCGGCGGGCACGAGTCCGAGGGTGGTCACAATGACTGACCCCCGCCGCGGTCGCCGTCCCGGTCCTGGTGCGGTCCTCTGGGGCTCGATCGCGCTCTTTGCCGCGCTCTTCGCGCTGCTCACCTATCAGCTGAGCATAGGCGCCGATCCCTCGCTGAGCGGGTCGACCGCCTCGGTCACGGGGCCGGTGCAGGTGCGCAAGGTGATCAAACGGCGCATCGTCACCACGATCGTCCCGACCCCGGGCGCGAACAGCGTGAGCACCGGACCGGCCACCAGCTCCTCCTATGGGGCGAGCGCCGAACCGGTCACGACCAGCGCATCCTGAACGCATCTCAAGCCACCACCTCCGAGGCATAGACAGATGAGCGAACACGACCTCACCTTTGACGCGATGGGTAGCCATGTCAGGTTGCTGATCGGCGAGCCCGGGCCCGAGATGGCCCCGGCTTCCGAGGCGGCCGAGCGGGCCAGGCGCTTCATCTTCGAGTTCGATGCCGCGCTCTCGCGCTTCAAGCTCGACAGCGAGCTGTGTGCCCTGAACGAGGATCCGCGCGAGCGCGTGCCCGCCTCGCCGCTCCTGCGCCGGGCGGTGAAGGCGGGCCTGGCCGCTGCGGATCGCAGCGGCGGGCTGGTCGACCCGACCCTGCTGCGGGAGATCGAGGGTGCCGGCTACGTCTCCTCGCGTGCCGGTATGAGCGGGGCCTCGCTCGAGGAGGCGCTGGCAGGGGCACCGCCGCGGAAGCCGGCGCGCCCGGACCCCGAGCAGGGGTGGCGGCGGTTCGAAGTGGACGATGACGCCGGCGAGGTCGTGCGACCCCCCGGCCTGGGCTTCGACACCGGCGGCACCGGCAAGGGACTCGCCGCCGACCTTCTTGCCGCCAGCCTGCGCGGCTACTCGCGCTTCATCGTCGACTGCGGTGGCGACATCAGGATCGGCGGCGCAGACGCCCTGGTCCATCCCTATGAGGTCTTCGTCGAGCACCCGATGACGGGCGAACGGGCGCACGTGGTTCGGCTCGGCTCCGGCGGCGTCGCCACCTCGGGCCTCAACGTCCGCCTCTGGCACGGTGCTGACGGGCGCTTCGCGCATCACCTGCTCGACCCGGCGAGCGGCGAGCCGGCTTGGACCGGCCTGGTCGGCGCCACCGCGCTGGCCGACACGGCGGTCGAGGCCGAGACACTCTCCAAGGCGGCGCTTCTCTCCGGGCCCGAGGGCGGGCGGGAGCTGCTCGCCGAGCGCGGCGGCTTCCTGGTCCATGACAACGGCCGCGTCGAGTTGGTCGGAACGCTTGCCGCCGCGCCTCGCATCCGGCTTCCCGGGAACCTGAGCTTGGAAGGAGCGCAACGATGACCGAAGCTGCCTCGACCGCCCTTCAGACCCACGGCTGGTGGCTGGCGGGTCGGGCCTCCGGGCTGGTCGCCCTGGTGCTGGTGACGATCTCGGTCGGGATCGGCCTCGCGATGGCGGGCAAGGTGATGCGCCGTCCCGGACTCTCGCGCAGACTGCTGGCCGTCCACGAGCAGACCGCCCTCGCCGGCCTGATCGCAATCGCGATCCACGGCATCACCCTGCTCGGCGATCCCTGGCTGCACCCCGGGGTGGTCGGCGTCACCGTCCCCTTCGCGATGAGCTTCCGCACCGTCTTCACCGGGCTCGGCGTCATCGGCGGCTATCTGGCGGTGCTGCTGGGCCTCAGCTTCTACGCCCGCAAGCGGATTGGAGCGAAGCTCTGGCGCAAGGCCCACCGGGCAACGGTGTTGGTCTACGTGCTCGGCCTGGTCCACGCGCTCGGAGCCGGCACCGACGCCTCCGCCGTCTGGTTCAGGTGGTGGGTGATCCTCACCGCGCCGCCGATCGGGGGGCTGTTCGTCTACCGGGTGCTGTCGGGGCGCGCCAAGAAGAAGGCCAAGGAAGCCCACCCGAAGCACGTTGCCGGCTCCGAGCGAGGCGGCCGAACGATTCGCCGAACCCCAGTCCTGGAGGAGGCATGATGAAAGACCCTGGTGTTGTGATGGTCGGCGGAGGCTTGGCGGCGCAGCGCGCCGCGGAGACTCTCCGCCGCGGTGGCTTTGAGGCGCCGATTCGCCTCGTCTGCGCCGAGCCCGACCCGCCCTACGATCGACCGCCGCTGTCGAAGCAGGTGCTGGCCGGGGTGGCCGACGAGGAGTCGGTCGCCTACCGCCCGAGGGAGTGGTACGAGGAGAAGCAGATCGAGCTGCTGCTCGGAACCCGCGCCGAGTCCATCGACCCCGAGGCACGGTCGGTCGCGCTCGACTCCGGGCAGGCTCTGGAGTACGGGAAGCTGCTGATCGCGACCGGGAGCGCCCCTCGCCGCCTGCCCTTCCTCGACCACGCCAACGTCCACGCGCTGCGCACCCTGGAGGACGCCCGGCGCCTGCGAGTCGAACTCGTCCCCGGCGCGCGCCTGGTGATCGTCGGGGCCGGCTTCATCGGCCAGGAGGTCGCGGCCACCGCGCGCCGGCTCGGCGTCGAGGTGACGATCATCGAGGCGCTGCAGACGCCGCTGGAACCGATCGTGGGAGAGCGCTTGGGGCGCTGGTTCGCCGATCTGCATCTCGACGAAGGCGTGCGGGTCATCACCGGCGCGATGCTGGAGGCAGCTCGCGGAGGGGAGGGGGTGGAGGAACTGATCCTGGCCGACGGCCGCAGGGTCGACTGTGACGTCGTCGTCGTCGGCGTCGGCACGGCGCCGGCGACCTCCTGGCTGCGGGGCAGCGACCTCGACGAGAGCGGAGTCCGGGTCGACGTCTGCGGCCGCACCGGTCTGCCCGACGTGTTCGCGGCAGGGGACGCCTGCGTCCCCTTCGATCCGCGCTTCGGCGTCCACGCCCGTACCGAGCACTGGGACGCCGCCGCTTGGCAGGGAGCCGCGGCGGCGAAGGCGATGTTGGGTGAATACCCGGGCACGCCGCCCCTACCTAGCTTTTGGAGCGACCAGTACGGCGTCCGGATCCAGTGCGTGGGCCATCCCCACCACGCCGACGGGGTCGTCCTCGAGGGCGACCCGTCCGCACGCGATTTCGAGGCTGTTTTCACCCGCTGCGGGGTCCCGGTCGCCGGCTTGGCCGTCGGCCGCCCCCGGGCGATTCCGGCACTACGCAAACGAATCGAGGGCGGCGATCGCTTCGCCCCTGAGCAGATGGAGGTGGTGGCATGACCTATGTGCCAGTTGTGGATCCAGACGAATGCAGCGCTCACGGGGACTGCGTCGAGATCGCCCCGCAGGTGTTCAGGCTCGACGACACGGCCGTGGTCATCGGCACCGGCCCGCCGGAGTTGATCATGGAGGCGGCGGAGGCCTGCCCCGCGGTTGCGATCTCCGTCGTCGACGACGAGACCGGGGAGACCGTCTTCCCATAGTCCGCCGGCTCGAGTTCGCACTTTTCCGCGGTTACGGGGCAAGAATGCGAACTCTTCGATTCTCAGAGAACTCTCACACCGGCTTCAGGTGGGGGTAAGTCGCCTGCCGCATCCTGGGGGAAGAACAGCTACCCGGAAAGGAGCAGCGATGTCCCATCCAGAGTCGAGAATCCCGCCACGCCCGTCCCACACTCCGCCGCCGCCCCCAACCCGGCGTCCGGGACCACGCGCGGTCCTCTGGGGGTCACTCTCCCTGTTCGCGGTGCTCTTCGTGCTGCTGACCTTCCAACTCAGCGCCAGTGCCAACCCGGCAAGCACGGGTTCTCAGCACTCCTCCGTCGCCGCCCGCAAGGCCGCCGCCACGGAAGTCGCCGAAACGACCGCCACCGAAGCCGAAGCACCGGTCGAAGCGGAAGCCGAAGCCGAAGCGGCCGAACTCGAAGCCCTGGAAGCCGAAGCGGTCGCCGAAGAAGAAATCGCACCCGTCGTCACCAGCTCCTCCTGACCATGGCGCCGCATAGGACCGAACCGTGATTACGGCGATTCCGCATACCCTCGCGACCCATGGTTGGTGGCTAGCCAGCCGCGCTTCGGGCATCGTTGCGCTGGTCTTGGTGACGATCTCGGTCGGCATCGGCCTGACGATGGCCGGAAAGCCGCTGCGTCGACCGGGGCTGTCGCGCAAGCTGCTGGCGATCCACGAGCAGACCGCCCTCGCCGCCCTGGTCGCGATCGCCGTCCACGGCATCAGCCTCCTCGCCGACCCCTGGCTGCAGCCCGGTGTCGCCGGGGTTGCCGTCCCCTTCGCGATGGGCATCCACACCTTCTGGACCGGGCTCGGCACGATCGCCGGCTACATGGCGTTCCTCCTCGGGCTCAGCTTCTACCTCCGTAAGCGAGTCGGGCCGAAGCTCTGGCGCAAGGCGCACCGGGCGACCGCCGCCGTCTACCTGCTCGGGTTGATCCACGCTCTCGGCGCGGGCAGCGACACCTCGACCGCTTGGTTTCGGATCTGGGCTGTGGCCACCGGGGTGCCGATCGCGCTGCTCTTCGTCTACCGGCTCGGCGTCGAGCGCAGGGCCGAGAGACGCCGGGCGAGCGCCTCAAGGGTGCGCCGCAGGCAAGGGGTCCGCGGCGGTTATGAGCAACCGCTAACGGTTCGCTAAGGTTTCGCCAACCCGCGATGGGCGCAGTCTTGCGCGGCCGACGGTGCGAAGGAGTCACCCTGTGTCCGCAGAACCCAACCCCCGAATGGCGAGATCGAAGAAGAGACATCCCCGCGACGACGAGCCGCGGCGGCCCCGCGGCCGCCGGGCGCCGATCATCGAGCTCAACGACGTGACCAAGGTCTACTCGGGCGGCCACATGGCCCTCGACCGGGTTTCTCTCGCGATCGGACGCGGCGAGTTCGTCTTCCTGGTCGGACCGACCGGCTGCGGCAAGTCGACCCTGATCAAGATGCTGATCCGCGAGCTGGCGGCGACGGAGGGGACGGTCAAGATCGCCGGCCGCGACATCGGCGCCCTCTCGGAGAAGAAGATCCCGCAGCTGCGGCGCAATATCGGCACCGTCTTCCAGGACTTCAAGCTGCTGCCCGACCGCACCGTCTACGACAACGTCGCCTACGCCTTGCAGGTGATCGGCGCCAGCCGCGCCGAAATCCGCGAGCAGGTGCCGCAGACGCTGCGCCTCGTCGGTCTCTCGACCAAGCTCCACAGCTACCCCGACCAGCTCTCCGGCGGCGAGCAGCAGCGGGTCTCCGTCGCCCGCGCCTTCGTCAACCACCCGCCGCTGCTGCTCGCCGACGAGCCCAGCGGCAACCTCGACCCGGTCACTTCGATCGGGGTCATGCAGTTGCTCTACCGGATCAACAAGACCGGTACTACCGTGCTGGTGGTCACCCATGACCGCGAGATGGTCGACAACATGCGGCGCCGGGTGGTCGAGCTCTATGAGGGCCGCATCGTCCGTGACGAGGTCAGCGGCGGTTACACCGAGGAGTCGACGACCGAATTCGGCCTGCGGATGCGGGCCGAGATGGGGGTCGGGCCCGAGGGCCAGACCAACGGCCACGACCACGAGTCCCTGCTCTGATGTCGCGCCTGATCTTCTTCATTCAGGAGGCGATCCGTGCCCTGCGCCGCAACGCGGCCCCGAGCCTGGCGGCGATCATCACCACCGTGGTCACCGTGGTGCTGCTCGGAGTGCTGATCCCGATCTTCCAGACCACGCAGGCCAAGAGCGACCAGGTCCGCGGCGAGCTCAATATCCAGGCCGGTCTCTACCCGGACGCAACCAAAGGCCAGATCTCCTCGCTGCGCGACAAGCTGACGGCGATCCCGCACGTCGCCTCAGTCAAGTTCATCGACAAAACTGAAGCGCTGGAGGAATTGAAGGAAACGCTGGGCGCCGAGAAAAGCAAGGAACTGACCTCTCAGCTGCACGAAAACCCGCTGCCGGCGAGCTTCAGGATCACCCCGGACGACGCAGCGAAC
>DATAIY010000179.1:0-3551 GCA_036262475.1 Solirubrobacterales bacterium | reverse complement strand
GAAACCGCTCGGCCCCGGTCCCCGAGGCAGCGCGAAGGGCACCCCACTCCGGCGACGGGCCCCGCGGGCCGCCCCCTACCAGTGCACGCCTTTCATCACGTGGGCAAAGGCCACAGCCTCGGTCGAAGGGGGCTTGTCGCGCCCCTCCTCCCCTTTTCCCTTCGCCGCCTGCGAATCCGGGAACAGCTTGTAGGCGGTGTTGAGGATCGTGTCGCTGGCCTTCGGCGCCACCGCGTAGAGCAGCTCGCCGATATTGCCGAGTCTGGTCGCGACCTTCTTCGGTTTGTTGACCATCGCCTTGGCGATCATCTCCGCCGCCTCCTCCGGCGTGATCGCCGGGAACATGTCGTACATCCGCGTCGGCGCGATCATCGGCGTCCGCACCAGCGGCATGTTGATCGTGGTGATGTGGACCTTGTCTTCGACGATCTCGGAGGCGATCACGCGGCTGAAGGCGTCGAGCGCGGCCTTCGAGGCGACGTAGGCGGAGAAGCGCGGCGGGTTGGTCTGGGTCCCGATCGAGCTGATGTTGATGATGTGGCCCGACTTGCGGGCCCGCATCGTCGGCAGCAGCGCCAGGATCAGCCGCAGGGCGCCGAGGTAGTTGAGCTGGATCGTCCGCTCGTAGTCGTGGAAGCGGTCGTAGGAGAGCGCGACCGAGCGGCGGATCGAGCGGCCGGCGTTGTTGACGAGGATGTCGACGTGGCCGTGATAGGCCAGTACCTCCTCGGCCATCCGCTCGATGTCCTCGATATCGGCCATGTCGCAGCGGTGGATGTGGGCGGAGCCGCCGGCGGCGAGGATCTCCTCCTTGGTCTCCTCCAGCTTCTCGATCGAACGCGCGACCAGCAGCACCGTCGCGCCGGCGTCGGCGACCTTGACCGCGGTCGCTTTGCCGATCCCCGAGGAGGCGCCGGTGATGAGGACGATCTTGCCCCGCACGGCTCCGGCCAGCGAGCGGTCCTTGAAGAGGTCGGGATCGAGGTTGCGCTCCCAGTAGTCCCAGATCCTGGTCGCGTAGCTCTCCAGCGGCGGCACCTCGATGCCGGAGCCCTCGAGCGCCGCCCGGGCGCCGCTGGAGTCGAAGCTGGTCGGATAGTCAATGTAGGTGAGGACCGAGGCGGGCAGGCCCAACTCCCCCAGCACCATCTTCACGACCCGCTTGGCCGGCGGGAAGAGCTTGAGGGCGCCGCGGATCGCGCCGGTCGCCGGCTCGGTCAGGTCCTCGCCGAGCCGGACCGTCATCTGCGGCGCGTCAGCCGCCTTGGCGAAGAGGTTGATCACCTCGCCCGCGGTCTTCGGGTTCGGATCGGTGAGGTGGAAGGCGCGGCCGTCTAGGTCGGGCTCATGGGCGATGTGGTCGATTGCCGAGACGACGTAGTCGACCGGGACGATGTTGATCTCGCCGCCTTCGATCCCGACCGTCGGCAGCCATGAAGGAAGTACCCGGCGCGCCCGCTGCAGCGCCTTGAAGAAGTAATAGGGCCCGTCGATCTTGTCGATCTCCCCGGTGCGGGAGTCGCCGACGACGATTCCCGGCCGGTAGACGCGCCAGGGACGCGGGCATTCCTCGCGGACCAGACGCTCGGACTCGTGCTTGGTGCGGAAGTAGGGGTTGTTGTCGAGCCGCTGGGCCTCGTCGAACATCTCCTCGCGCCACTCGCCGCGATAGAGCCCCGCCGCGGCGATCGAGCTGACCTGGTGGAAGCAGCCGGCCTCGACCGTGCCCGCGAGCTCGATCGCGTGCCTGGTCCCCTCGACGTTGGCGAGCTCCTGCGTCTCGGCGTTGGCGGTGATGTCGTAGATCGCGGCCAGGTGGAAGAAGTGGTCGATCTCACCGCGCATCTCGACCAGGTCCTCCTCGGAGACGGCGAGCCCGGGCTGGGTGAGGTCGCCGGCGACCGGAACCACCCGCGCCCCGTCGGCGCCCCAACCGGTGCGCAGCTCCTCCAGGCGACCCCGCGAACCGGCCCGCACCAGGGCATAGATCGTGCCCTCGCGCTGCAGCAGGCGCTGGACCAGGTTACGGCCGATGAATCCGGTTGCCCCGGTGACGAAGTAGCTCATCGGGTTCCAGAGTATCTCGAGATGCTGCCCATACGTCGGGTTTCATAGACTCCAACGAAGAAATGCCAGAGACGGCCACCGTGCAGATAGCCATGCCTGAGATGGGCGAGTCGGTGACCGAGGGCATCGTTCTCGAGTGGCACGTGGCGGAGGGCGACTTCGTCAACGAGGGCGACACCGTCGTCGAGGTCTCGACTGACAAGGTCGACGCCGAGGTTCCGGCGCCGATGGACGGCATCATCACCAAGCTTGTTGCTTCGGTCGACGACGAGGTGCCCGTGGGGGCTGCGTTGGCTGAGATGGAGCCGGGCGAGGGTTCCTCCGAGGGGTCCGGCGGCGCGGCTGCGGGGCCTGGCCAGGGGGAGGCGCCCGGGGGCGAGCACCTGGGTTCGTTCTCGGCGCCTCCCCCTGGCCACCCGCAGTCGGGCGGCGGGAATGGTTCGGGTTCCGGGGCTGGCGGTAACGGCGCGGACGTGCGCGCGACGCCGGTGGCGCGCAGAGTTGCTGAGGCCACCGGGGTCGATCTTGGCTCGGTCAGCGGGTCTGGTCCTGGCGCGAAGGTGACGAAGGACGATGTGCTTGCCGCTGGGAACGGCGGCGGCAACGGCACGGTTGCCGCGGGCGTCGCCAAGCAGCTGCGTGGACCAGCCGCGATGCTGACCAAGGCGATGGACGAGAGCCGGGCGGTGCCGACGGCGACGTCGTTCCGGACGATCGCGGTCGACACGCTCGACGCCAAGCGCAAGGCGATCAACACGGTGCTCAAGGAGCGCGGTCTGAAGGTCTCCTTCACCCACCTCGTCGCCTGGGCGATCGTGCAGGCCACCAAGGACTTCGAGGTGATGGTGCGGACCTTCGAGGAGCGCGACGGCAAGCCGTTCGCGATCGAGGGCGGGCCGATCAACCTCGGTATCGCCGTCGACGTCGAGCGCAAGGACGGCTCCCACAGCCTGATGGTGCCGGCGATCAAGGGCTCTGAGAACCTCGACTTCGCCGGCTTCCATTCCAACTACGAAGACCTGATCGCGAAGACCCGCGAGAACAAGCTGACCGCCGACGACTTCCAGGGAACGAACATCTCCCTCACCAACCCGGGCGGGATCGGCACAGTCGCCTCGGTGCCGCGGCTGCTCAGCGGTCAGAGCGCAATCATCGCCACCGGCTCGATCGCCTACCCGCCGGAGTGGCTGCACGCCTCGCCGGAAAGGCTGCGCCAGATCGGCGTCGCCAAGGTGATGACGCTGACCTCCACCTACGACCACAGGGTCATCCAGGGCGCCGAGTCGGGCGCCTTCCTGCGCCGGGTGGAGCAGTTCCTGCAGGGGGAGGACGGCTTCTACGAGGCCGTCGCCGCCGACCTCGGCATCGACGCCGCAGGCGTCACAAACGCCCACGCGGCGGCCGCCTCGGCGCCGCCGCTGAGCGCCGGCGCTCCCAGCGCCGAACCCAGCAGCGCCCCCGGCGAGGTCGACGAAGAGCTGCTG
>DATAIY010000178.1:0-12099 GCA_036262475.1 Solirubrobacterales bacterium | reverse complement strand
GTTGTTGATCCGGTGGCTGAAGACGAAGCTGAAGCTCTGGTGCGTGTCGGGGACGACGATCAGGACGATGACGATCGCGAAGACGCCGAGCACGTGCCACCAGACCGAGACGCTGTTGACCAACGAGAGCATGTGGGTGCGGCGGACGTTGACCGCGACGTGGCCCGCCAGGATGATCACGAAGAGGAGGAAGACCTCGCTGAGGATGTGCGCTTCGTCGCCGAAGTTGATCCCGAAGATGTCCACTTCGTAGAGGCCGAAGACGACGTTCATGAAGGTCGCGCAGGCGTAGTCGACCGAGGCGACCACGGCGACGAGGCCGATCAGGTTGAACCAGCCGGTGAACCAGGCCCAGACCGGCCCGCCGAGCTTGCCCGCCCACCAGTAGATCCCACCCGCGGTGGGGTAGGCGGAGACGAGCTCCGACATGCAGAAGCCGATGATCAGGATCGGGATCGAGATCAGCGGCCAGCCCCAGGAGATCGCGATCGGCCCGCCGTTGTTCCAGGCCTGGCCGTAGGTCGTGAAGCAGCCGGCCAGGATCGAGATGATCGTGAACGAGATCGCGAAGTTGGAGAAACTGCTCCAAGCCCGATTCAGCGTCTGTCTGTAACCGAGCTCCGCGAGTCGCTGCTCGTCGGTGACGGCGGGGGTTGCAGCGCTGCTCTCCATACAGCCTCTCTTCCTAAGTATCGAACGTTGCGATAAAAGGTGTGTTGAACCGACCTATGGGGTTCCGGGCGAGCCTAGTCTGCGTGCGAGACCCCTGTCAATGCCGAACTGAAGAAATTTCTCCGCATCCACTTGGCCCTGCTCGCAGACAGCCTCGAACGACTCACGATCCTGCTCGGCGAGCTCGAAGGTGAGCCCGCGCCGCTCGACGGCGGCATCACCAACCGCAACTACCGGGCGCGGTTCGGCGGCGCCGACGTGGTAATCCGGCTGCCCGGCAAGGACACCGACCAGCTGCAGATCGACCGGGTGGCCGAGCGCGACGCCAACAGCTGCGCCGCCCGCGCCGGCATCGCGCCCGAGGTGATGGCGATGCTGGAGGAGCCGCCCTGCCTGGTCACCCGGTTCGTCGAGGGAGACGAGATGAGCGCCGCCGAGTTGCGGGCGCCAAGCGGCCTCGAGCAGGTGGCGGCGGCGCTGCGGGCGGTGCACGGGTGCAAGCCGATCTCGACCTCGTTCTCCCCCTTCCGGATCGTCGAGCTCTATGCGGAGAGGGCGAGGGCGCGGGGGGCCGAGGTTCCTGCCGCCTACGAGCGCTCCCACGCCGCGTCGGCGCGGATCGAAACGGCGCTGCGCACGCGCCCACAGGAACCGGTCCTCTGCCACAACGACCTGCTGGCGGCCAACTTCCTGCGCTCGCCGGCCGGGCTGCGGATCGTCGACTGGGAGTATGCGGGGATGGGGGACCGCTACTTCGACCTCGGCAACTTCGCGGTCAACAACGAGCTTGCCGGCGACGAGGAGGAGGCGCTGCTGGCCGCCTACCTCGAAGCCCCGGCGACGGCCGGCCAGCTGGCGGCGCTGCGGTTGATGCGTTTCATGTCGGACTTCCGCGAGGCGATGTGGGCGGTCCTGCAGGGCGCCCTCTCAGACCTCGACTTCGACTTCGACGCCTACGCCGCCAAGCACTTCGACCGGCTTGGCGCGGCCGAAGCCAATCCGCGTTTCGCGGTCCTGCTGGAGGAGGCCGGCAGTGGCGCGGGCTGAGCTGCCGGACTCGGCGCGTTGCGTGATCGTCGGCGGCGGCGTCGGCGGCGCCTCGCTCGCCTACCACCTGGCGAAACTGGGCTGGGAGGACGTCGTCCTGCTCGAGCGCTCCCAACTCACCTCGGGCTCGACCTTCCACTCCGCCGGCCTGGTCGGGCAGCTGCGCGGTTCGGTCTCGCTGACCAAGATGATGATGCACTCCGTCGACCTTTACCGGCGGCTGGCTGACGAGTCCGAGTTCGACCCCGGTTGGGTCGAGTGCGGCGGCATCCGGCTCGCCTCGAGCGAGGAGCGGATGGAGGAGCTGCGCCGCCAGGCCGGCTGGGCAAAGACCTTCGGCCTGCCGCTCGAGCTGATCTCCGCCGAGGAGGCGAAGGAGCTGTTCCCGCTGATGTCGACCGAGGGCGTGCTCGGCGCCGCCTGGCTGCCGACCGACGGCTACCTCGACCCGGCCCAGCTCACCTACGCGCTCGCCGACGGCGCCCGCCGGGGCGGCTGCCGGATCTTCACCTCGACCCGGGTGACCGGGATCGACGTGCGCGAGGGGCGGGTCCGCGGCGTCCGCACCGACCGCGGTGACGTCGAGGCCGAGGTCGTGGTCGACGCCGGCGGCATGTACGCGGCGGAGATCGCCCGCATGGCCGGGGTGCGGGTGCCGCTGATCCCGATGTCCCACCAATACCTGGTGACTCAGCCCTTCCGCGAGCGCGACGGCGGCCACCTCCCCACCCTGCGCGACCCGGACCTGCTCGTCTACTACCGCGAGGACGGCGGCGGCCTGGTGATGGGCGGCTACGAGCGCCGCAGCAAGCCGGCCTTCCTCCCCGGCGGCACCGGCCGCGTCGAGCAGATCCCGCCCGACTTCAACGGCCGTCTGCTGGAAGAGGACTGGGACCGCTTCGAGGAGATAGTCGAGAACTCGAAGCGGCGGGTGCCGGCGATGAGCGAGATCACCGTCACCAAGCTGATCAACGGGCCCGAGGCCTTCACGCCCGACAACGAGTTCTGCCTCGGCGAGAGCGAGGTCCCCGGCTTCTTCGTCTGCGCCGGGTTCTGCGCCCACGGCCTCGCCGGGGCCGGCGGGATCGGCAAGGTGATGGCCGAGTGGATCGCCGAGGGCGAGCCCAGCCTCGACCTCTGGCACATGGACATCAGGCGCTTCGGCGCCCAGTACCGCTCGCCCGCCTACACCCACGCCCGGATCCAGGAGAACTACGAGACCTACTACGACATCCGTTACCCCAATCACGAGCGCAGCGCCGGGCGGCCGCTGCGGATCTCCGCCGTCAATGCCTGGCACCGCGAGCACGGCGCCGCCTTCGGCGAGAAATCGGGCTGGGAGCGGGTCAACTGGTTCGAGCGCAACGCCGCCGGGGGCGAGGAGTCGCTGCGCCCGCGGGGGTGGTCGGCCAAGCACTGGTCGCCGGCGATCGGCGCCGAGCACCGGGCCACCCGCGAGGCGGTCGCGATCTTCGACGAGACCTCCTTCGCCAAGCTCGAGATCGAGGGCGCCGGCGCCGGCGAGTTCCTCGAAGGGCTCTGTGACAACCGCGTCGCCCGCGGCGTCGGGCAGATCACCTACACCCAGATGCTGAACCGCCGCGGCGGCATCGAGTGCGACTTCACGGTCGCCCGCCTCGGCGAGGAGCGCTTCGGGGTCGTCACCGGCACCGCCTTCGGCAACCACGACCGCGAGTGGATGCGCCGGCACCTGCCGCCGGACGGGAGCGTGCGGATCGCCGATGTCACCTCGCAGTGGGCCTGCTTCGGGATCTGGGGGCCGCTGGCGCGCGAACTGCTCGCCCCGCTGACCCCCGCCGACCTCGGCAACGAGGCCTTCCCCTACATGTCGCTGCGCGAGACGACGATCGGCAACGTCCCGGTGCGGGCGCTGCGAGTGACCTACGTCGGTGAGCTGGGCTGGGAGATCTACTGCCCGACCGAGTACGGGCTGGAGCTGTGGAGGACGCTCTGGGAGGCGGGCCGGCCCCATGGCCTGCTCGCCGGCGGCTACCGCGCGATCGACTCGCTGCGACTGGAGAAGGGCTACCGGGTCTGGGGCGCCGACATCACCCCGGACGAGACGCCCTACGAGGGCGGCGTCGGCTTCTGCGTCAAGCTCGATAAGGAGGGCGGCTTCGTCGGCCGCGAGGCCCTGGTCGAGGCCGAGCGCGACGGCCCGCGCAGCCGCCTGCGCTGCCTCACGCTCGAGGACCCGCGCTCGATCGCGCTCGGCAACGAGCCGGTCCGTGTCGGCGGCGAGGTGGTCGGGCGGGTGACGACCGGCGGCTACGGCTACACGGTCGAGCGCTCGATCGCCTACGCCTACCTGCCCCCAGAATCAGCCGCGCCCGGCACCGCTGTCGAGGTCGAGATCTTCGGCCGTTGGGTCGCGGGCGAGGTCGTCGCCGAGCCGCTGCTCGACCCCAAGGGCGAGCGGATCCGCGCCTAGGCTTGCACCACGGCCGATCGGCCGATTTCCGCTGATATGGACCGGTTTTCGTCCCGTCGGCGGGCGGGGAGCAGGCCGGCGAGGATGTGCTCGGTGCCCTCGATGTGCTCGCGGAGAAGGCGGACCGCCCGCGAGGCGTCGCCCTTGCGCAGCGCCTTGACCAGGCGCCCGTGCTGTTCGTTGGAGCGGACGAGGACCTCGGGCGGGTGGGCGATCAGCGCGATCAGGTCGGTCATCTGACCCTGGACGTCGGTCATCGCACTGAGCAGGCGCGCCGAGCCGGCCGCCTCGGCGATGCCGATGTGGAAGCGGATGTCGGTGCGGCGGTACTCCTCGAAGTCCTCGACCTCGGACGCCATCTTGGTGACCAGCCGATCCAGGCGCTCGAGTTGCTCGGGGCCGCCGCGCTCGGCGGCGAGCAGCGCCGAGCCGCACTCGATCGCGACCCGGTAGTCGAGCACCGCCCAGGCGCCCTGGTCGAGTGGCTCGCCCGCGTGCTCGGCCAGCGGCGGCTGCTCGGAGACGAAGGTGCCGCCCTTGCGCCCGCGCAGCGAGACCAGGTGGCCGCTCTGGACCAGCGTGGTCAGGGCCTGGCGCAGGGTCGAGCGCGAGATCCGCAGCCTCCCGGCCAGGTCGCGCTCGGAAGGAAGGCGGCTGCCCGGCGGCAGCAGGCCGAGACGTATCGCGGTGCCGAGCCGCTCCACCGTCTCCTCGAAGGTGCTCGGCGGGCGCACCGGCATGAACACAGCCTCGAGCGCTGCGTCGCGTTCCATTCACAAACCGTACAGATGGGACCAAGGCCGCGGCCGCGCTTTGGTCGATCGGAGGCATCTGCCGATCGTCGTTCGGGAGATGTCACGCAACCAGAAGCGCGTGACCGGGGTTCGAGTTTCGATTCCCCCGATGACGCCATCTGGCCGGCTCTCTCCGCCGCTAGGGTTCTCGCGGTGATGGAGGAGGCGATCCGGGAGCAGCCCTCGGAGGCCACGCCGAGGCGTCGCGTGTTGATCGTCATCGGCGCGTTGATGCTGACGATGCTGCTGGCGGCGCTCGACCAGACGATCGTCTCGACCGCCCTGCCGACGATCGTCGGCGAGCTCGGTGGGCTCAACCATCTCTCCTGGGTCGTCACCTCCTACCTGCTGGCGATCACGATCGTTACCCCGCTCTATGGAAAGCTCGGCGACCTCTACGGCCGCAAGGTCGTGCTCCAAGGCGCGCTGATCCTCTTCCTGATCGGCTCCGCGCTCTGCGGACAGGCACAGGGCATGACCGAGCTGATCGCCTTCCGGGCGATCCAGGGACTGGGCGGTGGTGGGCTGATGGTCAGCGCCCAGGCCGCCGTCGGCGACGTCGTCTCGCCGCGGGAACGCGGCCGCTACATGGGCCTGTTCGGCGCCGTCTTCGGGGTCGCCAGCGTCGCCGGCCCGCTGATCGGCGGCTTCTTCACCAGCCACGCCAGCTGGCGCTGGATCTTCTACATCAACCTGCCGCTCGGGCTGCTCGCCCTGGTGGTGCTGGCGCTTGCCCTACCCGGGGCCAGCGAGCGCAAGCAGCATCGCGTCGACTACCTCGGCACCGCCCTGCTCGGCGCCTCGCTGGCCTCGCTGGTCCTGCTGACGACGCTCGGCGGCACCACCTATGCCTGGGACTCCGGCTTCATCGTTGGGCTCGGGGCGCTCTCGGTGCTGGCGATGGCCGCCTTCATCCGGGTCGAGCACACCGCGGCCGAGCCGGTGCTGCCACCGGAGCTCTTCTCCAACCCCGTCTTCAGGGTGACCAGCGCGATCGGCTTCGTCGTCGGCTTCGCCCTGTTCGGCGCGCTCACCTACCTGCCGCTCTTCCAGCAGGTCGTCCGCGGGCTCAGCCCGACCGCCTCCGGCCTGCAGCTGGTGCCGCTGATGGTGGGGCTGCTCGCCGCCTCGATCGGCTCGGGCCAGCTGATCTCGCGGACCGGGCGCTACAAGCGCTTCCCGATCCTCGGCACCGCCGTAGCCGCGGTCGGGCTGCTGCTGCTGTCCGGGCTGCAACCAAATACCGGCAACTTCGAGGCAGGCTTCTACATGCTCGTGCTCGGCGTCGGCCTCGGGTTCGTCATGCAGGTACTTGTGCTCGCCGTGCAGAACGCGGTCCCCTACTCCCAGCTCGGCGTCGCCACCTCCTCGGCGACCCTGTTCCGCTCGATCGGAGGCTCGCTCGGCACCGCGATCCTCGGCGCGATCTTCGCCAACCGGCTCGCCGACGAGCTCGCCTCGCGTCTCCCCTCCGGCTCTCCCGCTGCGGCCGGGCTCGCCTCCGGGCAGATCGACCCCGCCCAGCTGAAGGCGCTGCCGGCGGCGCTGTACAACAGCTACGTGCACTCCTTCACCGACTCGATCTCGACCGTCTTCCTGATCGCAGCGGTGGTGGTCGCCGTCGCCTTCGGGCTGGCCTGGCTGCTGGAGGAGCGGCCGCTGCGCAAAACGATCGAGGACAGCGGCCTCGGCGACGCCTTCGCACCGCCGCAGGACACCGACTCGCTGCGCGAGATCACCCGGGAGCTGAGCCGCCTGGTCGGGCGGGAGCGCACCCGCCGCTTCATCGAGGGGGTGATCCAGCAAGCCGAGGTCGAGCTGTCGCCGGCCGAGGCCTGGCTGCTCGGCCGCGCCGCCGGGGGAGCGATCCCGGCCGGGGCCCTCGAAGCGGGCGACGCGAACGATCGTGAACGGCTGCGTGAAGGCCTGGAGCGGCTTCACGAGCGCGGCCTCATCGAGGCGACGTCCCCGGCGCCGGTGCGGCTGACCGCTCCGGGCCTGGCCATGCAGCGACGGGTGCTCGAGGCCAGGCGCCGCAGCCTGGCGACGCTGGTCGCGGACTGGGAATCCGAGGCGCCCGAACTCGACGCGATGATCGGCCGCCTCTCCGATGAGCTCGGCCGCTCCAACGAGATGGCCCACGCCGCCGCAGAGCCCAGCTGATAGCTCCCGCGACCCGCCCTAGACGACGACCAGGCCGACCAGGAGCAGCAGCACGCCGGCGCTCGCCGCGGCCCCGGCCGCACCAAGCAGCCAGCGGCGACGGGCGATGATCGAGACCGAGGCGAGGACGATCCCGACCTGGAGGCCGACCTCGGCGAGCTCGTAGTCGATGTGCTGGGTGTTGGCATGGCTGACTTCGTGTTCGTGGGCGGCGAGCTCGGACTTGAGCTGGGCATCGGCGGGTTCGAGCTCGTGCACGATCCGGGTCTCGTGTGCGCGGGCCTCGGCGGCGGACCTGGACTCCGCCGGGCTGCCGGTGCCGAGGACCTGCAGCAGGGTCGAGTTGCCCTTGTTAATCTCGATCTTGAGCCGGTTGCTCTCGAGTTGGGCGGAGGCGTCGGCGCGATGTGTCTCGCCAGTGATCACCTCTTTCACCGCCTCGTTGGAGAGAAAGGTGGCGATCGCCAGGAAGCCGGCCATCACAGCGACGACCAGGGCGGCGTTGCGCCCGTAGTGCGGGCCGGCGTGCCCCTCGCCCCCGGCGGCGATCTCGCGGCCCTGCTCGAAGCGCTCGTATGAGTGGTGGGCCTCCATCGCCCGCCTTTCTAACGCCTGGACCGGGCGTCCCCAGGCGCCGACGCCGCCCAACCGCTCCAGCGATCGACGTCGACGGCCAGCACATCACCGACGGCATGCAGCCGTGGATAGCGCTCCCGCAGCAGCGCCACGGCACCCCGCGCCTCGGCGTCGGCCGGGTCGAGGACTCGCCCGCGCCCGTCGGCGCGGGCCCACCACAGCGCCTCCCAGTCGGCGTCGTCGTAGTGGTCGGCCAGCAGCGCCACAACCGGGTTCTCTCGCACGTTGGCGAGGCGGCGCAGCGCGGTCGTGCGCTTCGGTTTAGCGTCGACCGCGCTGTAGACGCGGTCCCCCGCGAGGGCGAACGCGATCGGGACCAGATGCGGGCGACCCGACCGGTCGGCGGTGGCGAGCCGGGCGACCCTCGCCGCCGCGAAGCGCTCGCGCGCCTGCGCCGCGGTCATCCCTCGCCGGTCAATTCGGCGATCGCCGCCTCCCAGAGCTCCAACTCCCGCTCGATCGCGCCGAGGCCGGCCGAAGGAACCCAGTGGACGGCTCGGCGGCAGCCGGCCTCCTGCAGGCGCTCGAGCACGGCGGCGTCGGCGGGCGCGCTCATCGCCATCAAGTCGATCGGACGATCGGCGCGGGCGTGTAGCTCCTCCGCCCGGTCGAAGATCCCCCTGCCATCGGGCATGTAGTTCGGGAACCAGGCGTCGCCGAAGGCGAGGACCCGATCGAGCACGGTCGGCCCGTTGCCGCCGATCAGCACCGGCGGGTGCGGTCGCTGAGCCGGCTTCGGCCAGGACCAGATCCGGTCGAAGTCGACGAACTCGCCGTGATAGCTGGCCTCCTCCTGCGTCCAGATCGCTTTCATCGCCTCGACTCGCTCCTGCAGCAGGCGCATCCGCGTCCGCGGATCGGTCCCGTGGTTGGCCATCTCCTCCCGGTTCCAGCCGGCGCCGACCCCGAACTCGAACCGCCCCCCGGAGAGGCGGTCGACCGATGCCACCTCTTTCGCCGTCGTGATCGGGTCGCGCTCGACGACGAGGCAGATGCCGCTGCCGACCCGCAGCCTCGAGGTCGCCGCGGCGGCGGCGGTCAGGGCGACGAAGAGGTCGTAGGTATGGCTGTATTTGCGTGGCAGCTTTTTGCCGGCCGGCCAGGGCGACTCGCGGCTGGCCGGTATGTGGGTGTGCTCGGCGAAGAAGAGCGACTCGTGCCCGCGGTCCTCGACCAGACGCGCGAGCTCGCTGGGGCCGACCGCGTCGGCGGTGGAGAAGTAGCCGATTCCGAAGTCCATCGTCCGTCAACGATACGACCAGCGCCCGCTGGGCATCGCGGATTACAGTCTCTGGAACCGACGACCGAGGGAAGCGAGGGCCGATGGCCGAGTGCACGCATCTGGATCAGGTACGGGTCACCCAACTGCCGGAGTCGACGGAGGGCTGCGAGGACTGCCTCGCCGCCGGCGATCCCTGGCTGCACCTGCGGATCTGCCTCAGCTGCGGCAAGGTCGGTTGCTGCGACGACTCGCCCAACCGCCACGCCAGCGCCCACGCGGCCGAGTCCGGGCACCCGCTGATCCGCTCGATCGAGCCGCGTGAAGACTGGTCCTGGTGCTTCCTCGACGAGATCGGGATGGTGATCCCGGAGGTCCAGGGCGAGACCCGGATCCCGCCCTCGCCGCTCGGCGGCTGAAACCTCGATCCGGGTTGGTCCGCGGAACGTCGGCCCCGGCATCCGGCGGGACTCTGAGTGCCTTAGAGCTGAGTGGCGAAAAGGCCGAGCAGAGCCGCGTATAGACCAACCACGGCGACGACCAACCCGGCGGCGAACTTAACCAGAAGCCGGTACATAGCTTCGAAGCGTTCGTCGACCCGGTGGAAGCCAGCTTTCATCTCGCTCCGCAGAGCGTTGAATTCGGTTCACGATTCGACTCGCAGCGCATGGAGGTTGGTTTCCACCCGGTCGAACCGCTGGTCCACCGAATCGAACCGCTGGCCAACTTCGCCCCGGAAGTCGTCAAGCCGCTTGTCGGGTCCAGCTTTCTCGCATCGCCGCCATGATGCCACTATTGCAGACAAGACGTTACGTGCGTGAGTCATCTCTGCAAGATCTTCGCCACACACGGCGGGGCTTGAGGCTCAGCCGTCGCCCTGCGGCCGAGCCCGTTTCGCCGCCTCCCGGATCTGTTCCATCTGCTCCATCGCCGCGGCTTCGCCGCCGCGGCCGATGCCAGCGTTGGCGGTCGGGCGCCACTCGCCTCCGTTGGGTGTGGTGAAGACCGGGCTTTCCGGGAGCGCCACTCGCTGGGGGTCGTCGGCGGCGGCGAGGACATCGAAGCGGGCTCCCGGCGCCGTTGGGACCATCGGGTCCTTGGCGCCAAGCTCGAGCTCGGCTTCGTAGCTGGCTTCCCCCGGCGGCTCGACCCGCAGCCGCACCGTGCGCTTGGCGGAGACGGAGGTGTTGACGCCGACGGTGCGCTCCTTCACGAAGCGCCCGAACTGGACGGCGAGGATCTCGGCCGGCACTCGGCTCCCAGTCTCTTCCAGCGCCTCCCTGCTGCGCTTGTCGCGGCCGAATACGTCCCGGATGCTAGCCCGGGACGTATCTTTAGGGCGTGAGCGACGCCGGCTCCACGATCGTCTTCTTCCCCGAGGGCGCCTTCGGGCCGACGAACAACTGCGTCGGGATCGGGGACGTGCTGCGCGCTCGCGGGCACCGCGTCATCTTCATCGTCGAGGAGTCCTTCGCGGGGACGCTCGAGGCGCAGGGGTTCGAGGAGCGGCTGATGCGTTTGACTCCCCCGCCGGAGGCCGAGGAAGTCCCCGGCCAGTTCTGGAAGGACTTCATCCGCGACACCGCGCCGGTCTTCCGCCGGCCGACGATCGAGCAGCTGGCCGGCTTCATCGCGCCGACCTTCCAGGCTCTCGTCGACGGCGCCAAGTACGTCGACGGGCACCTGCTCGAGATCTTCGAGGAGCTGCGACCGGACGCGATCGTCGAGGACAACGTCGTCAGCTTTCCCGCCCTGTTCGCCTCCGGCAGGCCCTGGGTCCGGATCGCCTCCTGCAATCCGGCCGAGATCAAGGACCCCGATGTGCCGCCGGTGTTCTCCGGCCTGCCGCTGGGGGACCGCGGCGGCTGGGATCAGTACTGGGCCGCCTACCGCGAGGCGCACTCCGTGCTCCACGCCGACTTCGACTGCTTCTGTCAGGAGCACGGCGCCCCGCCGCTGCCCCGCGACGACTTCATCCACGAGAGCCCCTGGCTCAACCTCTACCTCTATCCGCAGGAGATCGACTACCCGCGCGCCCGCCCCGTCGGTCCGCACTGGCACAACCTCCAGGCCAGCGTGCGGGCAACCGACGCCGCCTGGGAGCTGCCCGAGCTGCTGGCCGGCGGCGAGGGGCCGCTGCTCTACCTCAGCCTCGGCTCGCTCGGCTCCGCCGACGTCGAGTTGATGCGCAGCCTCATCGCCTCGCTCAGCGGCGAGCGCTACCGCGTGATCGTTTCCAAGGGCCCCCAGGCCGACGAGCTCGACTTGGCCCCCAACATGGTCGGGGCCGAGTTTCTGCCCCAGACCTCGATCCTGCCCCAGGTCGATCTCGTCATCACCCACGGCGGCAACAACACCGTCACCGAGTCCCTCTACTTCGGCAAGCCAATGGTCGTGCTGCCGCTCTTCTGGGACCAGTACGACAACGCCCAGCGGCTGCAGGAGACCGGCCTCGGCACCCGCCTGGACACCTACGGCCACTCGCCTGAGGAGTTGACTGGGGCAATCGATCGCCTGCTAGGGGGCCGGGAGCTCGCCCAGCGGCTGGCGGCAATGTCGCAGACCCTGCAGGCCGCGCGCGGAACCGAGCGTGCAGCCGACCTGATCGAGCAGGTCGCCGCCGGCTCCTGAGGCTCGCGAGATTAGCCAGGGAGGGGAGGGGTCCGGGAGGTCCGCTCCTGCACTCATCAGAGCCGAGTGGCGATCAGCCCGACCAGCGCGACGATCATCGCGCCCCCGAACTGAACCATCAGCCGGTGCAATGCGTCGAAGCGGTCGTCCAACCGCTCGTCCAACCGCTCGAAGCGCTGATCCACCCGCCCGAAGCCGCTTTCCATCTCGGTACGCAGGGCGGTGAACTCGGTTCTGGTTTCGACCCGCAGCGGCCGGAGGTCGGCGTCGATCCGTTCGAATCTCTGGTCGACCTTGTCGTTTAGGTCGTCCAGGCGCTTGTCGGTCCAGCTCCCCCGCATCGACTCCATCATGCCATTGTCTCAGACAAGGAGTTGCGTGCGGCACGCATCTTTGTAAGAAGTTCGCGACAGTTTGGGTCTATCGCGAAGGCGCTCAGGGCGTCGTGTCGATTTCGCGACGGCCCGTTCGTCGCAGGGGTAAAA
>DATAIY010000177.1:0-9788 GCA_036262475.1 Solirubrobacterales bacterium | reverse complement strand
GCGAATAGGTCACTCCTCCAGCCGCCGCGGGCCAATAGGATGGCCGCTCCGTGAGTGTCATTTCCTCGATCCACGCGCGCCAGATCCTCGATTCGCGCGGCAACCCGACCGTTGAGGTTGAAGTCGCGCTCGAGTCCGGCGCCAGCGGCCTCGCCGCCGTGCCCTCCGGAGCCTCGACCGGCGAGTTCGAGGCGGTCGAGCTGCGCGACGGCGGCGACGCCTGGGCCGGCAAGGGCGTCTCGCGTGCCGTCGCCAACGTCAACGGCGAGATCGCCGCGGCGCTGACCGGCGCCCGCGCCGCCGAGCAGGGAGCCCTCGACGAGACGATGATCGAGCTCGACGGCACCCCCAACAAGGGCCGCCTCGGCGCCAACGCGCTGCTCGGCGTCTCCCTCGCCGCCGCCAAGGCCGCCGCGGTGGACTCCGCCCAGCCGCTCTACCGCTACCTGGCCGAGCTCTACGGGGGTGGCGAGCCGACGCTGCTGCCGGTGCCGATGATGAACGTCCTCAACGGTGGCGCCCACGCCGACAACTCGGTCGACTTCCAGGAGTTCATGGTCGTTCCGGCCGGGGCCTCGAGCTTCGCGGAGTGCCTGCGGGTCGGTGCCGAGGTCTACCACGCCCTGAGGAAGTCCCTCTCCTCGCGGGGCCTCTCGACCGCTGGCGGCGACGAGGGCGGCTTCGCCCCCGACCTCGACTCCAACGAGGCGGCGCTGCAG
This sequence comes from Solirubrobacterales bacterium, assembly GCA_036262475.1. Lineage (GTDB taxonomy): Bacteria > Actinomycetota > Thermoleophilia > Solirubrobacterales > 70-9 > VAYN01. The sequence goes on along the minus strand of DATAIY010000177.1, from coordinate 9,069 downwards.
GCGGTCCTGGAGGGAGTGGAGGCGGCTGGATATGAGCCCGGCTCCGACGTCTTCATCGCCCTCGACCCGGCCACCAGCGAGATCTTCGAGGGCGGGGCCTACGTGCTCGAGCACGAGGGACGCAGCCTCTCCCCAGAGGAGATGGCCGCCTACTGGGAGGACGCCTGCTCCCGCTACCCGATCGTCTCGATCGAGGACGGGATGGACGAGGAGGACTGGGACGGCTGGAAGCTCCTCACCGAGCGGCTGGGGGAGCGCGTCCAGCTGGTCGGCGACGACCTCTTCGTCACCAATCCCGAGCGCCTTCGCCGCGGGATCGATCTCGGCGTCGGCAACTCGATCCTCGTCAAGGTCAACCAGATCGGCACCCTGACCGAGACCATGGAGGCGATCCGCATCGCCCGCGAGGCCGGATACACGGTCGTCATCTCGCACCGCTCGGGGGAGACCGAGGACACGACGATCGCCGATCTCGCCGTCGCCACCGGCGCCGGGCAGATCAAGACCGGCGCGCCCTCGCGCTCGGACCGGGTCGCGAAGTACAACCGCCTGCTGCGAATCGAGGAGGAGCTCGGCTCCTCCGCTGAATTCCCAGGCCTGAATGCATTCGTCCAGTGCCGCGGCTAAATGAAGGAATGCGGGGCTCGGGCGCAAAGCACCGAGCATGGCAACGCGTGCCTCCGCTGGCCGGAACGCAACCGCTTCACGGCGTCGTCCGGCCGCACGCAGGCGGCGCCCTGCGGCCCGCAGCGCCCCCAGCCGCGTCAAGTGGGACCGGATTGGGCGGATCGCGCTCGTCGTCGTCCTCGCCGCCGTCCTCTACTCGTACCTGAACCCGGCGATCGATTTCGTCAAGACCTACACGGCGACGACCGCGGCCAAAGCCCAGCTGCACGAACTGCAGCACGAAAACACCAAGCTCCACAACCGGGTCCAGTCCGCCAAGGACCCGATCGTGATCGACGGCAACGCTCGCGGGCAGGGGATGGTCAGCGAAGGCGAGACCCCGATCGTGGTTCGCGGCCTCGGCAGCTGAGCAGCCTCTCGGGGCCCGGCGATGGTTGTTAGCCTCGGCTCCTACCTCCTGGGAGCCGCCGAGCTCGCCGTAGTCGCCCTCTCACTGAGCTTCACCGCCCTCCGCCTCCGACGCCGCCTCCTGCCCTCGTGGAAGGGGGCACCAGCTCGCCTGGTCGAGGTCATCGCTGCGGTCGCGCTCCTAACCTGGATCTCCGAGGTCCTCGGGACCTTCGGCCTGTTCTACTCAGGTGCTGTTGCGGCTGCCTCGGCGCTGCTGGCAGGGGCCAGCGCGCTCTGGCCGGCGGGTCCTGTCGGTGCGGCATCCCCCACGGTGCTCGGCGCTGGACGCGCCTCCGCGCCGCGGGAGACCCCCGCCCCACCGCCACCCCCCGGAGAGGGCATCTGGCAGCTGGTGGTCATGGTCGGGGTCATCGCCGTCGTCGTCGGGCATTGGGCGATAACCACGAAGCATGCGGTGGATCGAGGGATCTTCAACTTCGATTCGTTGTGGTACCACCTGCCGTTCTCGGTCGACATGGTGCAGAGCCACTCGTTGACGGGGATGCATCACGTGGACACCGTCTTTACGAACTGGTTTTACCCGCAGAATTCCGAGTTGCTCCACGCCGTAGGGATCCTGCTGACGGGGCGGGACACGCTGTCGCTGTTCATCAACTTCGGGTGGCTGGCGGTGGCCTTTCTGGCCGCTTGGTGCGTGGGCAGGCCGTATCGACGGGGGCATCTCAGCGTGGTCGCTGCGGCGATCTTGCTCGAGTGCCACACGCTGGTCGTGCGCGAGCCCGGGGCGGCGAAGAACGATCTGATGGCGGCGGCCCTGATGCTGGCCGGGATCGCGATCCTGGTCAACGCCTGGGCGTCGCAACGGGCCCAGGGTGGCGACAGGGGGGGGGAGAGGGCCTCCCTGCCCGTCGGCTGGCCTTTGGCCGCGCCTGGCCTGGCGGTGGGCCTCGCGGCGGGGACGAAGGTGACGGTGCTGGCGATGGCGGCCGCGCTCAGCCTCGCGATCCTCGTCCTCAGCCCGTCGGGCCGGCGCCGGGCGGCCGCGGCGTGGTGGTTCCTGCCGGCCCTGCTCGGCGGCGGCTTCTGGTACCTGCGCAACCTCGTCGTCGCCGGCAATCCGCTGCCGGAGATCGAGAGCCTGGGCCCGATCTCGCTCCCGCATCCCGAGCGCCTTCAGATCGGCAGGCCCGACTTCAGCATCGCCCATTACGCCACCAACACGGGAGTCTGGCGCCACTACTTCACGCCTGGGCTCCACGAAGCCTTCGGCGCCCTCTGGCCCCTGGTCGTGTCCGGAGCCGCGGCAGCCGCCCTGCTGGCGCTCCTCTGGGGCCGTGATCGGGTCGTCCGCTGGGCCGGCGGGGTCGCCCTGTTCGGGATGCTCGCCTACCTGTTCACGCCGCTCAGCGCAGCAGGAGCCGACGGCGAACCGGTCGGCTTCGCGATCAACGTCCGCTTCGTCATCCCCGCCCTGCTTGCCGGGATCGTGCTGCTGCCGCTGCCGAAGGCGCTGGATGGCCGCCGGCGTCAGTGGGGCCTGCTCGGCGTCCTGCTCGTGGTTCTCCTCGTCACCGACCGCCCGGACGCCGTTCTGCACGACAAGGCGCGACTCTTCGCTCTGGCGTTCGTGGTGCTCGCCGTCCTCGTTCCCGCGGCGCTGTGGCTGGCGCGGGAGCGGGGCGCTGCCTGGGGGTTCGTCGTCGGCGGCTTCGCGGCGCTGGTCCTCGCCGTCGTGGCGATCGGCTACCCGGTGCAGCGCCACTATCTCGACGAACGCTTCCGGAACGAGGTAGCCGACGAAAGCATCCCCGGCATGAACCTCGACTCCGCCTATCGCTGGGCGAGGGGCGTCGAGGACGCCCGCATCGGTCTGGCGGGAACCACGGCCGGCTTCGCCGGCTACGGCCTCTACGGAACCGATCTTTCGAACGAAGTCCGGTATCTGGGCACCAAGGGGCCAGACGGTGCGTTCAACGCGATTCCGACCTGCTCCGAATTCCGCGCCGCCGTCAACGCCGCCGGCCTCGATTACCTGGTGACCGCGCCCTTCCTCAACTTCCTCCACCCCGACAAGCCGATCCCCTCTCCGGAGTCCCGCTGGTTGCGGGGAGACTCCGCTGTCAGCCCAGTCCTGCGCAGCGGCCCGGTGACCGTCTGGAGGGTCGGCGGCCAACTCGACCCGGGCGCCTGCGGCCCCGCCAACGCCCCTCTGCGCGAAATCCCCGACACCCCGGCTGGGTAACCTCGGCCCGGTGGGGTATCCGCTCGCCAACGCGCTGTTCCAGTGGGAGGAGGGCCATCGCGAGCTGCAGGCTCTCGCCGATCCGCGGGCACGACGGCTCGCCGACCGCGTCGTCGATGCGGTCCGGGAAGAGTTGCGGCGCCGGATCGGCCCGACCTTCACCGCGGCCGAGTTGGCGGATCTCTACGCCACCGGCACCGACTGGTGCCTGCAGGTCGCGATCGACGTCGCGCCCGCCGCCGAGGGGGATGCGCAATCTCTGGCCGACGCGGCCTTCTGGCTCTATCTGCGCGGCGCCGGCGACTTCGCCGGGGGCAGGCAGCTACTCGTCTGAGTCCGACTCCGGGTCGGACTCGGACTCAGACGTGGTGGCGCCGGCGCGGCGGATGACGATCTGATCGGCCTCGATCCGGACCGTGACGTCGCGCTTCCCGGCCCAGTGCTCGGCGTATACGGGGTTGTCCCTGACGCCGGCGTCGAGCCAGAGACCGTAGCCGTCGGTTTCGCCGTGATCGAAGGTCGCCTCGAGCTCTTTGCGACGACCGCGGCCGCCGCGGCGTCCGCGCCGCCGCCTGCGTTTGGGGCGGGCCCCACCGGAGCCGGCTTCGGACTCCTCGTCGCCGTCCTCCTCGTCCTCGTCCTCGCCCTCATCGTTGGCCTCTTCGGCCTGCTCCTGCTCGGTCGCCGCCGCCTCGATCTCGGCTTCGATCTCGTCGCGGAGGTCGATTTCGCTCGAGCCGGCGTTCTCGTCGTCGGCCGAAAGGTCGTACTGCTTGCGGAACTCGCGCAGCTCGGTGGCGCTGATCTCCAGCTGGTGGGCGATCCAGGCGTCGGTCCGACCCTGGTGAACCCAGGCGCGGATCTGGTTGAGCTGCGGCTTCAGTGAGCGTCGAGGCATCGGCGCGCGAGTCTATTCAAGGTGGGCATACGTTCGCGGAGCGCTAGGACATCAGGAAGGCGAGCGCCTCGAACATCGCGACGACGACCACCACGACGGTCACCGTCAAGCAGACGGCGAGGACGCTGAAGCGGACCTTGCCCTCCTGCTCGGTGCGGTTGATTTTGCGTGCGCGCGAGCGGTTTGCGGCGCGTCGGCGCAGCTGCGCGCGCCGACGGCGCTCGAGTGAGGTCTCCTGCTCGAAGGCGGTCTCGAACTGGGAGATGCTTTGACGCATTCGCATAGTCGTGGCCCCCGAGGGGCCGCCGGCACCGTAGCAAAGGATCTTGCAGAACTCACGCCTCGCTCATGGTTCGCACGCACTGCAGAGACCCCCTCCGGCCCGCGCAGCCGCCGTCTCAAGCCGTTTGAGCTACTTCGCGAAGCGGTCATTCGGAGCGCTCGTGGGCGTCCTCGCCAGGCCCCTCCAAACCAGTCCGGCGTTGACGAAGCGGTCGCCCAGGTAGACATAAGCAAGCAGCCTGCCGTAGACGTCGCGGTGCTCGACGCCGAAGACGAGCCGGACTCGCCGGTGTTCGACCAGGTGGTGATCGAAGCGGGAGGCCCGCGGCCCAAAGCACTGCACCGGGGTGCCGGGCCTCACCGTCTCCGGCCTGTCGACATGCCGATGCAGCGGGTTCCTCGATCCGGCCGTCGAACTTGACTTCGATCGTGTCGCCGTCGACCGCCCGGGTCACGAAGACGCGGGTGCTGGGCTCCAAGTCCTCGCCGCCGATCCGCTCCCAGGAACGCAGCAGCACCGCGGCGAGAAGCGCCAGCAGCGCGGCGCTGCCGATCCGACCGCGCCGCTGTGTGCCGAGGCCCACCCCCGCTCAAGGGGAGGCGGGGCGAGAACTCTCCCCTCGTACTAGGGGGTGCGCCGCACGTTGGAGAGCAGCGTCTCCTTAATCTGGCCGACGATCTCGATCGCCTCGTTCCACTCGCGCTGCCAGACGTTGCGGCCGAAGATGACGCCGGAGCCGCCGGCATCCATCACCTCGCGGGTGTGCAGGAGGACGGTCTCGTCGTCGGTCTTGGAGCCGCCGGAGAGGACGACCAGAGCGCGGCCGGCCGATTCGACGCATTGGCGAATCGCCTCCGCCTGGTCGACTTCCATCTCGTTGTAGGGAGCCGGGGCATCCTTGTCTTTGCCCGCGTCGATCTTCGGCATGTTGAGCTTGACCACGTCAGCCCCCATCTCCATCGCCATCCGCGCCGCGTAGTCGATCGCGTAGAAGGAGTTGGCGCCGCCCTTGGCGTCGACGAATTCCCCGCGCGGGTAGGACCAGATGACCAGCGGCATCCCGAAGCGGTCGCAGTCCTGGCGCACCTGGCGCAGCTGGGCGAGGTCCTCGGCCTGGCGCGGTGAGCCGACATAGAGCGTGTAGCCGATCGCGTCGGCCCCGAGCCGGACCCCGTCCTCGACGCTCGAGTTGCAGGAGGAGAATGATTTAGCGGAGGAGGGCAGATCGGTCTTGCCGTTGACCTTGAGGATCAGTGGTACCTGACCGGCGTAGTCCGGGTAGTACTTCTCGGCCATCCCGATCTGGCAGGCGAGGGCCGAGTAGCCGGCCTCCGCGGCGAGCCGGAACTGGTAGTCGGGGTCCTTCGAGGCGGGGTTCGGGAAGAAGTCGCGGGGGCCGTGCTCGATGCCCTGGTCGATCGGCAGCAGCATCAGCGTCCCATTGCCCGGACCGAACTCGAACAGCAGTCGGTGCAGGCGGGCGCGTTTGCCTGGCGGCAGGGTCGCAAGCAGGGATTTCTGCTCGGTCAGACTCTTCAGCTCCACGTGATTTCCTCCTCGAAGACGGGTGTCTCGGCAGTATGCCATCGCAAGCGGAAGCGGGACCCTGCACACGAGGGGTATTCTCGGTGGCCATGGGCGAGACTGAGCTCAGCGTTATCTGCAAGAACTGTGGCTCCGAGGTCAGTCCCTACGTAACCGAGTGCCCTTACTGCGGCGCGAGGCTGCGCAAGCGGGCGCCGAAGCTGGAGCGGCGCGACGGCGCCCTCGAGGCGCAGCGTCCGCGCCGACGCCGTCGTCGGCTGGTCCCGCGCCGCCGGCCGGCCGCGATCAGCGCTGACTGCCCCTACGCAACCTTGGCGGTGATTCTCGGCTCGGCGATCCTGCTGCTGGTCCAGAAGGCGAGTGGCGGCGCCCTCTCCACTTTCGGTGGCCTCGTGATCCCGACCGAGGGTGAATGGTGGCGCTACCTGACCGCTCCGTTTGCCTACGTTGACGTCGGCTACCTGTTCGTCGTCGCGGTCGGACTGGCGATCTTCGCCACCAGTGTCGAGCGGCGGCTCGGCACGGCACCGACCGCGGTCCTTCTGCTCGCCTGCGGATCGCTGGGGATGCTCGCGGCGAGCGGGGTCGCCAGCGCTCAGGGGGAAATCACCGTAATCGCCGGCGGCAACGGCATGGCCCTGGGCGCGGTGGCGGCCTGGTTCGCGATTCGTCGCGCCGAGGCCCACGGGGCGATCGACGAGGAGTACGACATGATCGGTTTGATCGTCGCCGCGGTTGTGCTGATCGCCCTGCCTCTCTTCGCGCCGACGGCGGACTTCGTCGCCTGTCTGGTCGGGGGCGCCGTCGGCGGCCTTGCCGGGCTGGCGGCCTCTGCCCTCCATCCCTCGGACTAGCTCCAGATTGTCGTCGCCAAGACCAGGCACACCCGGATGACGTGCGTGGCACTGCCCATCTCGGCGTCCTCGGGCTTGCCCCTTGCGCCGCCAAGGTCTGCGCCGTGTGTCCCTGATCTGCTTGCCCCCAGTCACGGTCGTAGGGACGACCATCTAGGCTGCGCCGGTGCCAGACGAGAGTGAGTTCGAGGCGGCGATCGATCGGCTGCTCGATCCGGAGCGGTTCACCGAGGCCGAGCGCATGGTCGCCAAGGCCGCGCCACAGCTGCAGAAAGTCCTGGCCGCAGCTCTGGCCGAGGGCGGCTGGTTCGGCGAGCCGCACGAGGCGGAGACGCTGCGGGCCGCGACCGTCCCCGACGCCGACGAGCGGATCGCCGCCGTCCGCGCCCTGCTCGCCGAGGAGGCGCAGATGGGGATGATGGTTGGAGTTGCGGTCGGCTGGGCACTGAACGAAGAGATGACAGATCAAATAGACCCGAATGGAGAGCATTGAGGATGGAGATCAAATTTCACGGCCATGCCTGCTTCGAGCTGAGCGCTGGGGACACCACGATCCTTACGGATCCGTTCCTGAAGCCCAACAACCCGGCGGCGGTGGTCAGCGCCGATGAGGTCGAGCCGACCCACATTGCGATCACCCACGGGCACGCTGACCACATTGCCGATGCCGTCGGGCTGGCCAAGCGAACCGGAGCACGCTGCATCGCGATGGTCGAGTTGGCCGAGTGGCTCAAGGCCAAGGGTGTGGACCAGGTCAGCGACCCCAACCTCGGCGGAACTGTGCGGTTCGACTGGGGCTGGGTCAAGCTCGTGCCCGCCTGGCACACGAACACGATTCCGGGCTCACCCGAGGCTCCCTACAGCGCCGAGCACGGGATCACGATCGGCATCCCCGCCGGCCTTCTGATCAACCTTGGCGGCAAGACCGTCTACCAGACGGGTGACACCTGCCTGTTCGGCGACATGAAGCTGATCGCCGAACGCAATCCGGTCGACGTGGCCCTGATGCCGATCGGTGGCCACTACACGATGGATCGCCACGACGCGGTCGTCGCCGCGGAATTCATCGGCGCCAAGACGGTGATCCCGATGCACTACGACACCTTCCCGCCGATCGAGACCGATTCGGGAGCCTTCAAGGCCGATGTCGAGGCGCAGACCTCCTCCCAGGTGGTGCTGCTGAAACCGGGCGAGACGCACTCCGTCTGAGTGGCCGAAAGGGGGCTGGCTGGCTGGCCAGTCTGCTGGTAACCTCGCTCGGACCGCGCAGCCGACGAGGGGAGCTGAGATGGAGGCCAGAGAGGCATCCGGGACGCAGTCCAGGACCGAGCGTGCCGATTTCCAGGAGACCGCCGATCCGGCGCTGATGGAGGCGGCCGACCGCACTGCCGACGTCAAGCTGCTCAGCTACGCGGAGCTCTACCTGCTCTGGGAGCGCCAGCAATGGCAGACCCAGGAGCTCGATTTCAGCCGCGACCGCGAGGACTGGCACGAGCGGATCAGCGAGGAGGAGCGCTTCCAGCGGATGTATGGGCTCTCCTCCTTCTTCATCGGCGAGCAGAAGGTGGCGGAGGAGCTCGGGCCGATCATGCGAGCCGTCCAGACCGAGGATCAGAAAATCTTCCTCTGCACGCAGATCGCCGACGAGGCCCGCCACGTCCGCTTCTTCGAGCGCTTCTACCGCGAGGTCGGCGTGCTTGAGGCCGACGGGCTGAGCGAGATGCTGGAGGAGACCTCCGAGCACCTCAACGACAACTTCGGTCGCCTCTTCGACGAGATGCTGAAGAAGCGCACCGACCGCCTCTCGGCGGAGCCGGAGGACACCGAGGCGCTGGTCGAGGCGGTGACGCTCTACCACATGGTCATCGAGGGCATGCTGGCCCTCACCGGCCAGCACTTCATCATGGACTTCAACGAACGCGAAGGGACCCTGCCGGGCTTCGTCGCCGGGTTCCAGAAAGTCGCCCGCGACGAGCATCGCCACGTCGCCTTCGGCTCCGTCTTTCTGCGCGAGAAGGCGCGTGAGGACGACCGTTACAAGCGGGCGATCCAGCGCACGCTGGAGGAGTCGCTGCCGGTCGCCGACGGCGTCCTCTCGCCGCCCTGGGCCGAAGGGGAGGACTTCGAATTGTTCGGCTACTCGCTGGAGGAAACCCGCGAATTCGCCGGCACCTGCCTGATGCGGCGCCTCAAAGTCATCGGCCTTTAG
>DATAIY010000176.1:0-2290 GCA_036262475.1 Solirubrobacterales bacterium | reverse complement strand
GAAGATGTCTTCGATCCCGACGCCGGCGTCGAGCGCCTCGCGCGCGCGCTGGGCACCGTTGCGGTCCGGCAGCTGGACGTCGATGCCGAGCCGCGAGCGCGCCGGCTCGGTCCACTCGAGGACCGACTCCAGCATCCTGCGCGTCTCCACCTCCACCCCGCGCCGGAAGTCGATCATCCTGCCGCCGGCGCCGTGGCGGATCGCCCGCCAGAGGTTCTCCTCGATCTCGCGATCGGCGCGCGGCGCTCCCAGCCCGTCATAGCCGTGCTCGTCGTAGTCGATCGCCGCCTGGGCGATGCAGGCGGAAATCAGGCCGGCCAGGGCAAACGACTCGTCGCCCCTCGTCTGCGCGTCGCAGATCCGCACCTCGACGGTGCCGAAGTGGTGATGGGGGCGGACGCTCCACCAGAGCTGGGTCGACTCGACGATCGAACCTGCCCGCTCCAGCATCCCGACGAAGTCGGCGTAACGCTCCCAGTCGCGGAACTGGGACGGCACCCCGCAGCGGGGGAAGGTGCGGGTGAAGATCTCGGTGCGGACCGTGTGCAGGCCGGAATCGCGGCGGTCGAGGAAGGGCGAGTTGGCGGAGATGGCGAGCAGCAGCGGCAGCAGCTCCCGCAACCAGTCGCAGACGGCGATCGCCCGGTCCGCGCCACGCACCCCCATGTGGACGTGGAGGCTCCAGGTGTTGTTGCGCTGGGCGACATATCCGAGTTCGTGGCGGAGCCGGTCGTAATGCGGCGTATCGATGATCCGCTGGTCGAGGTAGTTGGCCCAGGGGTGGGTCCCGGTGGCGCCGAGCGCCAGGCCCATCCCGGACACGAGCTTGAAGAGCCGCGCCCGCCGCTCGCGCTGGCGCGCGAGCGCCTCGGCGAAATCGTCCGAGCGACCGGAGCGGATCTCGACCTCGGAGGCGATCAACTCGCCCACCGCCGACTCGGCGAGCAGCTCGTCCTCCTGACAGGCCGCGTCGACGTCCTCGAAGCGGTGCTCCAGCTCGAGCGTCGCCGGATCGAGAATCGCGAACTCCTCCTCGAGGCCGATCGTGAAATCGGTGGAGGACTCGAATCTCTCGCGAGCGAGGTCGAGGTCGAGGGACAAGGGACTCAGGCGAGGTAGAAGTAGAGCGCGTAGAGCAGGTCGACGGCTGGACTGGACGTGTGGACGGTCACCTCCGGCGGCACCTGGAGGAGCTGCTCGGAATAGTTGAAGATGATTTTCACACCGGCTTTGACCAGCCGGTCGGCGACCTCTTGGGCGGCGGCGGCAGGCACGGCGAGGACACCGACGACGATCTCCTCTTCGGAGACGACCGCCTGCAGATCGTCGAGCTCGCGGACCCGGAGGTCGCCGATCTCCTCGCCGACGACCGACGGATCGACGTCGAACACGGCGACGACCTGGAAGCCGTGGTCGGCGAAGATCGCCGAGCTGGCGATCGCCTGGCCGAGGTTGCCGGCGCCGAAGAGGGCGATGTTGTGCTGGCCGGAGGTGCGGAGGATCTTGCGGATCTCCGAGACCAGCGACTCAACGTTGTAGCCGACCCCGCGCTTGCCGAACTTGCCAAAGCCGGAGAGGTCGCGGCGGATCTGGGTCGGGTTGATGTGCGTGTACTCGGAGAGCTCCTGCGAGGAGATCGTCTCGCGACCCATCTTGCGCGCCTGCGTCAGCACCTGCAGGTAGCGCGAAAGGCGCGCTGCAACGCCCAGCGAGAGGCGCTCTCCTTCGACCGAAAAGCCCTCGGCAGCCTCGAACTCTTCGATCAACTCGACCATGCCCCCACAGTATCGAGCCTGGCTCGCAGGCCGGCCCGGTCGAGGACCAGCTCCGAGACCGCCGTCCCGTCGACCTCTACAACCGGGATTCGCTCCAGATGGCGGCGCAGCAGCAGGTCGTCGCTCTCGATGTCGATCTCATGCAGCTCGAAGCGGTAACCCTCCTCGTGCAGGGAGACGATCGCCGAGATCGCCTCCTCGCAGAGGTGACAACCGGGGCGCGAGTAGACGACGATCTCGGTCATGCCGCCGCCCTGTCTCCGGTGGCGAACGCGTCGTATGCGAGGTAGTCCGGGTAGGGCATCCGTGGGGCGAAGCGCGCCGCGGAGCCGATCATCGCCGCGTTGTCGGTGCAGAGCGCCGGCGGAACGAGCTTCAGGCGCACGCCCGCGCGCTCGCAGAGCTCGGCCACGGCGGTGCGCAGCGGGCCGTTGGCCGCGACGCCGCCGCCCAGCGCCGCCGCCTCCCACTCGCCCCGCTTCAGCGCCCGCTTCAGTTTCGCCGTCAGCTGCCCG
>DATAIY010000175.1:0-1941 GCA_036262475.1 Solirubrobacterales bacterium | reverse complement strand
AGCGAGGCGGCACAGATCAGCGCCGCCGAGGCGTAGGTCCCGATCATCAGGGCTGGCAACTTATGGCAGCCGGCCGCGGGATGCCACCAGCGCCAGAGGTGGGGGGGCCGCAGCCGCCCTCAGAGCTTGTCGGCGGCGCGCTCCAGGGTCTCGCGCAGGTTCTCCCCGCGCAACGGCCGGTCGTGCCCGGTGCAGACGACCTTCGGCTCCAGCGCCGCCAGCCGGCGCACGGATTCCTTCGCCTTGGCGTGGTCCCAGGCCCAGGCGGGGTGGGGGACGCTCGCCTCGCCCTCGGGCAGCGGTTTGAGCCGCGCCGAGTCGACCAGGTAGACGACGTCGCTGACGATCGCGACCCGGTCGCTCTCGCGCCAGAGGCCGATCAGTCCCGGCGCGTGTCCGGGGAAGTGGAGGACCCGGAAGCCGGCCACCTCGTCGCCCTCGATCACCGTGCCGGCGATCTTCACGGCGCCGCCGTCCCAGTGTCGCAGCAGAGTCGGGTAGATCCAGCGCACCGGCGCCACCGGCAGCAGCGAGAGGTCCATGTAGGGCGCGATCGCCGCGTCGCTTTCGGCGTCGGCGACTTCATCGGGGTGGCAGTAGACCGGCACTCCCATGTAGGGGGCGCTGCCGCGATGGTCGGCGTGGGCGTGCCCGAGCACGACTCGCTTCAGCCCGCCGAGCTGCTCCGCCTCCTTCTTGGCCGCCTTGCGCATCCCCTTCGTCCCGGCGTCGAACTGGACCACGCCGTCGCCGTCCTCGAGGAAGTAGATGTTCATCGCGCCGCGGAAGTCCCCCCGCAACAGCCAGACCCCGTCGACGACCCTCTCCAGCCCCATGCGCTCAGCCTAACTCCCTAGGGTTCGCCGCGTGCCCTGGATCTGGAAAGCGGGAATGGCGGTGCTGATCGTCTGTCTGCTCGCCTCGATCACGATCGCGATCGTGCAGTTGAGCACGACGCCGACTGAAATCCTCGGTGACGGATTTCACGGACTTCCCGCCCACACCCGGCGATAGTGAACTCCGGAAACCCCGGCGCGTTTCCGGATCGTCACTTAGTATCAATCGCGTTCAGGGACCGAGCAGAGGGAGGCGGACGTGTTCACTCGTATCGTGGTTGGAACCGACGGCTCCGAGACTGCCGCTGAGGCGGTCCGTCGGGCCGTCGACCTCGCCAAGTTGGCGGGCGCGCAGCTGAGCATCGTCAGCGCCTACGCGCCGGTCTCCAAGCGACGGGTCGAAGGAGAGCAGCTCGATGCGCCAGCCGACGTCCAGTACGAAATCGGCCCGCGCGAGGACGTCAACCTGATCCTCGAAGCCGCCGCCGCGGAGGCGCGGAAAGAGGGAGTCGAGGTCCAGACCCAACCGGTCGAGGCCGACCCGGCCGACGCGATCCTCAACGTCGCCGAACAGACCAGCGCCGACCTGATCGTCGTCGGCAACAAGGGGATGACCGGCGCCCGGCGCTACCTGCTCGGCAGCGTCCCCAACAACGTCTCCCACCACGCTCCCTGCAGCGTGATGATCGTCCGCACGACCTAGGCGTAGCCGAGCGGGCGGCCTACGCGGCCGGTTCGGTCGCGGCGGCAGCGTCGATCAGCCCGGCTCCCTGCTGGGTCGCCGGCAGGCCGAGGCTGCGAGCGGTGCTCCGCAGCCGCTTGGTGACCGCCGCCACACGCGCTTTCGGGTCCGCCTGGCGTCCGAGGACGCCGCTGGCGAGGATCATCGCGGCGACGCCGGAGACGTGGGCCGAGGCCATCGAGGTGCCTACGTAGTCGCTGGGGATGCCGAATTCGCTCGTGCTCCCGGCTTTGAGCGTCACCTGGTAGATCGGCCGCGCCGAGACCGAGGGGCAGCCGGGGACCGGGGTGCCGCCGCCAGGGGCGACGACGTCGATCGCGACACCCGAGAGCGAGTATTCGCCGAGGCAGCCGCCCTCGGTGG
>DATAIY010000174.1:0-2446 GCA_036262475.1 Solirubrobacterales bacterium | reverse complement strand
GTCCAGGTGTAGGTGGCAGGGTTGGTTCCCGGCCCCGCGTAGCTCCAATAGGGGTAGCCGCCGGTGTCCGCGCCCGCCTCGGCGGCGGTGACCAGCGCCACCAAGACAATGGCCGCGACGCAAGCATGGCGAAGTCGATTGATCATGCTCCTGCCACCGATTCTCCTCCACCGTCTCGGTTATGACTATGGGCGGTACTGGGCTCGAACCAGTGACCCCCTCCTTGTAAGGGAGGTGCTCTCCCAACTGAGCTAACCGCCCGCAGAGCCCATTATTGCTCGCTCCCGGCTGACATGATGCGGGATCCAAATGGTGTCCCTATCCCAGAAGCAGTTCATCGCGATCCTGCTCGGCGTCTGCGTCCTCAGCGCCGGGATCGGCTCGGGGCTGGCCCTGCTTGCGCAGACCGGGCCGTCGGGGGCCGCCGGCAAGCGCGGCCCTGCCGGGCCTGAAGGTCCGGAAGGGCCTGAAGGGCCGTCGGGCGCCGAAGAAATCGGCGGTCTCGAAGCTGAAGTGGAAGGCCTCCGCGGCCGGGTCGAAGAATCCGAAGAAACTCAGGGCCGGCTTGAAAGCCTCGAATCCGAAATCTCAGGGCTCTCGGGAACCACCTCGGAACTCTGCGAAGAACTCGAATTCTTCTGTTGAACCGCGTCGGGTCTCGGCGCGTATTCCCTGCCGATGACGACAACTCCGAGCATCTGGCGAGGTCTGCGGTGGGTTGCGATGGGCGCGGCGCTCGCGGTGATGGCACTGGCGATCGCCGGGCTTCGCAGCGAACTCGCCTCGGCCGGGCCGGCCGCCCAGGCCAGCGCCACGAAGACGGTCGACATCAACCACTTCGCCTTCCACCCGCCGACGCTGACGATCGCGGCAGGTACCACCGTTAGCTTCGTCAACTCGAGCAAGGTGACGCACACGGCGACCCATGGCGGCGTCTTCAACACCGGCCGTATCGGTCCCGGCACCTCCATCGCCGTCCGCTTCAAGCAGACGGGCACCTTCACTTACCACTGCATGATCCACCCGCTGATGCACGGCAAGATCGTCGTCCAGTAGCCCCCACGCCGCGGCTGGCTATCGTCCCAGGCGATCGTGGATCGCCCCAGCCCCGAGAAGAAGCAGAAGAAGCTCGACACGCCGACGCTGTGGCGGGCGGCGCTGCTGCAGCTGGCCGCGGTCGTTGTGCTCTCGATCGCCCTCGCGACCGCGCTCCCCCACGACTTCTTCGTCAACTGGGGATGGATCGCTGGCCCGGGCGCCTGGATGCTCTGCGCCGCATTCACCGCCCGGGTCCTGGCGCTGCCACTGGTGCCGACCCTGATCGGCGCCGTCCTTGCCGGCCTGCCGAGCCTGGTTGCCGTGCTCGTCAATCTGCACTGGGCCGGAGCGGTTCTGGCCGTCGGACTTTTCGCGCTCTGGTGCGCGTGGCTGCCCCGCGCCAAGGCCATGCCCAGCTGAGGATCTCGGGCCGAGCCGCCGACCACCGGGTGATGAGCATGGACATCGATCTGCGGGTCCCGGCGCTGTCCTCGCTTCACTCACACCGCAGCGCCAAGTGGTCGGGCCAGGAGCCGGACGTGGTGGCGATGACGATCGCCGAGATGGACTTCCCGATCGCGGCACCGATCGCAGCCGCGCTGTGAGCCGCGATCGACCGCAACGACCTTGGCTATGCGCCCCCCACCACTGTCGCCCTGCAGGAGGCGTTCGCCTCCTTCGCGCAGCGGCGAATCAGTTGGGAAGTCGACCCCGAGCAGGTGACCCTGATCCCCGATGTCGTCGTCGGCGTTATCGAGCTCTGCCAGGCGTTGATGGCTCCCGGCGACACCGTCGCGCTGGCGACACCGGCCTATCCGCCGTTCTTCTCGCTGCTGGCGGCGGCCGGGCTGCGGATACGCGAGCTCGCGACTAACGAGCGAGGGGACTTCGAGTTCGAAGATCTCGAGCGGGCTCTGCGGGCGGGGGTCAGGGCGCTAATCATCGTCAACCCCCACAACCCCAGCGGGCGGGTGATCCCGGGCGAGAAGCTGGCGCGGATCGCCGAGCTCTGCGCGGAGCGGGAAGCCTGGGTGCTGGCCGACGAGATCCACGCCTCGCTCGTCCTCCCAGGCGCCGCTCACACACCCCGGCTCGAGGTAGCCGAGGCGGCCCGCGAGTTCGGGATCATCCTCACTTCGGCCTCGAACGCGTTCAACCTGGCGGGGCTGAAGGCGGCGCAGCTGGTGACGGCCTCGCCCCGGGCACGGGATGCGGTCGCGGCGCTCCCACCCCTCGCCGGCGCGTCCGGCCTGCTCGGTGTGATCGCCGCCGAGGCTGCCTTCGCGGAGGGCGATACGTGGCTGGACGCGGTGCTCGACCAGCTTGCCGCCAACCGCAAGCGGCTCACCGCAAGGCTGGCCGCGGAACTGCCGGAGATCAGACTCGTCCCGCCCGAGGGCACCTACCT
>DATAIY010000173.1:0-1892 GCA_036262475.1 Solirubrobacterales bacterium | reverse complement strand
GGGCCGGCGCCCTCGCGCAGCGCCCGGGTGCGGGTCTCGCCCTTGCCGTAGAGGATCTTCGCCGAGGCCCGCACCGCCTCGCCGAGGGTGCGGTCGTAGGGATGCCACCAGAAGTCGCGGGTGAGGCCCGGCTCCCAGGCGTTCATCTTGATGTTGACGCACTCATAGAAGCCGAATTTGGAGTGCGAGCGGCCGACGCCGGAGTCCTTGACGCCGCCCCAGGCGCACTGGCAGGCGCCGTGGCTGAAGGAGTGGTCGTTGATCCATACCATTCCGGACTGGATCCGGCGGCCGATCCGCTCCCCGCGCTGGCGGTCACTGGTCCAGACCGAGGCGCCGAGGCCGAACTCGGAGTCGTTGGCGAGGTCGATCGCCTCCTGCTCGCTCTCGACGACGACGATCGGCAGGACAGGGCCGAAGATCTCCTCGCGCATGATCCGCATCTGGTGGGTGACCTCGGTAAGCACCGTCGGGGCGATGAACTTGCCGGGCAGACCGGCTACCTCGGTGGGGCCGCCGCAGAGCTTGGTGGCGCCGGAGGCGATGGTGTCGTCGATCAGTTCGGCGACGATCCCGTACTGGCCGTCTGAGGTCATTGGGCCGATTTCGGTCTCCCACTCGAGCGGGTCACCGAGCCGCATCCTCTCGGCCTTTTGGGCGACGCCGGCGACGAAGCGGTCGGCGACCTCGCGGACGACATAGACGCGCTCGATTCCCGAGCAGGTCTGCCCGGCGTTGGCGAAGCCACCCCAGATCGCGCCCGAGACGGCGTTGTCGAGGTCGGCGTCGGCGCAGACGATCATCGGGTCCTTGCCGCCCAGCTCCAGGACCGAGCCCTTGAGGGCACCGGCGCAGACCTCACCAACCTTGCGGCCGACCTCGACCGAGCCGGTGAAGAAGACCTTGCCGACGCTGGAGCGCGCCAGCGCGTCGCCGACGGCGCCGCCGCCGTGGACGACCCGGATCAGGCCCTCGGGCAGCCCGCCCTTCTCGAAGACGGCGCGGATCCGCTCGCCCAGCAGCGGCGTCAGGCTGGCCGGCTTCAGGACCACCCCGTTGCCGGCCATCAGCGCGATCGCGACCTCGCCGAAGGGGATCGACCAGGGGTAGTTCCAGGGGGCGATGACGCCGAGGACCCCGATCGGCTCGTAGGAGAAGTGGCCGCTCTTGCTGAGCGTGACCGCCTGGCTCATCCGCACCTTCTCGTCGGCGAGGATCTTCGGCCCGGCCTTGGCGCACCAGTGCAGGGCGTCGATCGTCGGCAGCAGCTCCATCGTGTAGGCCTCGACGCGGGGCTTGCCCTGCTCGCGGACCAGCAGCTCGGCGATGTCGTCGATGTCGTCGAGCAGCGCATCGGCGGCGCGGCGCAAATAGCCGGCGCGGACCTTCAGCGGCAGCTCCGCCCAGGCGGGCTGGATCCGGGCGACGTCGTCGACGACCCCCTGAACCTGCTCCGGCGTGATCGTTGGCACCGACCCGACCAGCTCCCCGGTGGCCGGATTGAACGAGTCGAGGTTGGACAGGGACGGCTGAACCTGCGTGGCGCTCTCCATCGTTCGATTGTAGGGAGGGAATTGGGCCCTCGAGGACGTGTCTGAGCTTTCGGGTCCTGAACACCCCTGAGCTCAGATATCCCCCGGCGCGGTTGAGGTGTAGCCGCCCCCGCGGACCTCATACTCAGCCGCAGTGGGCGATCAGCTTTTCGATTCGGGCGAGATTGGGGATTCGGAGCCGCAGGCGCCGGACGCGAACGCTCCGTTGGCGGTTCGCATGAGGCCACGTTCTCTCGACGAGCTGATCGGGCAGGAGCACATCCTTGGCGAGGGATCGGCGCTGCGCACGGCGATCGAGAGCGGGCACCCGCACAGCGCGATCCTCTACGGGCCGCCGGG
>DATAIY010000172.1:0-2271 GCA_036262475.1 Solirubrobacterales bacterium | reverse complement strand
ACCACCGGCAACTCGCCGTCCTCCATCGCCGGATAGAGGGTCTCCTCCACCGCCCGGCCGAGGCGGTGGATCTCGTCGATGAAGAAGACGCTGCCGGGCTCCAGCGAGGTGAGGAAGGAGGCGATGTCGGCCTTGCGCTCCAGCGCCGGGCCGGCGGTCTGGACCATCGGCACGCCCATCTCGGCGGCGACGATGTGGGCAAGCGAGGTCTTGCCGAGGCCCGGCGGACCGGCGAGGAGGACGTGGTCGAGTGGCTCGCCGCGACGGCGTGCCGCCTCGATGAAGATCGCCAGCTGATCGGTCACCTGCGCCTGGTTGACAAAGTCGGCCAGGGTCGGCGGTCGCAGCGAGCGGTCGAGATCCTCATCGGGCACGTCGGCGCGGGCATCGTGCACCCTGACCTCGGCATCGATCGGGACCGGCTCCTCGCCGATGCCGGGAGTGCGGATGCGGTTGGCGCCGATGTCGGGAGAGTCGCTCACGCCCGGCTCCTTGAAGAGCCGGCCTTGCGCAGCGCCGCGGCGACGAGGTCCTGCGGGTCTTCGCCGCTGAGCCCGTCGAGCAGCTGCTCGGCCTCCAGCGGCGCGTAGCCGAGGTTGACGAGGCCGTCGCGGGCCAGCGAGCGAGCGTCGCCGGTCTCCGCCGCGGCAATCGCCACCTCTTCCTCGAGCGCCCCGGCGACCTTCTCGCGCAACTCGACGATGATCCGTTCCGAAGTCCGTTTGCCGATTCCCGGCACCGCCTGGAAGCGTTCGGCGTCGCCGGCGGCGATCGCCCGCAGGAGGACGCGGGCGCTGCCGCCCGAGAGGGTCGCGATCGCCCCTTTCGGTCCGATCCCGCTGACCGAGATCAGCAGCCGGAAGAGGTCGCGCTCCTCCTCAGAGGAGAAGCCGTAGAGGGCGAGCGAATCGTCGCGGGAGATCAGCTCGGCGTGCAGAAAGGTGTCGCGCCCCGTCGCCGGGACCGCCTTCAGCGTCTCCGAGGAGACTGCGAGCCGGTAGCCGACGCCGGCGGCGTCGATCACGACGTGGTCGGAACGCCGCACCATCACCTCGCCGCGAACCGCCGCGATCATCCGGCCCGCCGCTCTGGTGTGGCGCCGCTAGTCGCCTTCTGGGCCGCCACGACCGCCTGCCGGTGCCCACTGGAGCCGCCGTGGCAGATCGCAACCGCGAGCGCGTCCGCCGCGTGGTCGGGGGTCGGCGGCTCGGGCAGCCCGAGCAGGGTCCCGACCATCCGCTGGACCTGCCTCTTACCAGCGCCCCCGGAGCCGCAGACCGCCATCTTGATCGCCTGCGGCGTGTAGGGAAAGCAGCTGACTCCGCCCTGGGCGGCCGCCAGCATCGCCACGCCGCTGGCCTGGCCGACGGCCATCGCCGAGCGCACGTTCTTGCCGAAGAAGACCTCCTCGATCGCCATCGCCGTCGGCTCGTGCCAGGCGATCAGCTCCGAGAGCGCTCGGTGGATCCGTTCCAGACGGCGCTCCATCGGCAGATCGGGGGTAGTCTCGACCACGCCGCCGTCGAGGGCAACCATCTGGTTGCCCTCGACACGCACGATGCCGAAGCCGAGGTTGGCTGCGCCGGGGTCGATCCCCATCACTACCTGCATGGGGATTGATTCTGGGAAGCGGGTCGGATGCCTTCACGCGCGGAGCGTCAGGCCGCCAGCTTCTCCAACACGTCCTCGGGAATGTCGAAGTTGGCGAAGACTTCGTCGACGTCGTCCTGGTCGTCGAGCGCGTCGAGCAGCTTCAGCAGCCGCTCGGCGTCGTGCCCCTTGACTTCGACCGTGCTTTTCGGCTCGGTCGCGATCGCCGCCGACTCGACCTCCACCCCAGCCTCCTCGAGCGCCTCGCGGACGGCGCTGAGGTCGTGCGGGTCGCAGAGCACCCGCAGTCGATCGCCCTCCTCGCGCACGTCCTCGGCACCCGCGTCGATGGCGGCGATCAGGTCGTCCTCGCCGTAGCGGCCGGCGTCGACGACGACCGCCCCTTTTTTCTCGAAGATCCAGGCGACCGAACCGGGCTCGCCGAGGCTGCCACCGTGGCTGGAGAAGGCGAAGCGAATCTCGGCGCTGGCGCGGTTGCGGTTGTCGGTCAGCGCCTCGACAAGGACCGCGGTACCGCCGGGGCCGTAGCCCTCGTAGAGGATTCGTTCGATCGCCGCCCCGTCGGCAGCGGCGCCGGTGCCGCGGTCGATCGCCCGCTGGATGTTGTCCTTGGGCATCGAGGCTTCGCGCGCTTTCTGCACCGCCGTCGCCAGCGTCGGG
>DATAIY010000171.1:0-1628 GCA_036262475.1 Solirubrobacterales bacterium | reverse complement strand
GTTGGTGGTTTTCTGCTCGATGGAGATGGCGGGGGAGAGGCCGTCGATGGAATCGACGTCGGGGCGCTCGAGTTGATCGAGGAACTGGCGGGCGTAGGGGGAGAGGGTTTCGACGTAGCGGCGCTGGCCCTCGGCATAGATCGTGTCGAAGGCCAGGCTCGACTTGCCGGACCCCGAAAGCCCAGTGATCACGATCAGGGCGTCCCGGGGCAGCTCGACGTCGACGTCCTTTAGGTTGTGCTCCCGGGCCCCCGAGATCACGATTCGTTCTGAAGCAGCCACTGGCACCGATTCTACGCAGGCGAACAGATGTTCCCTCGGGTGAGAACCGGCGCTCGGCCGCACTTGTTCCCGGTATGCGGGAAGAAATGCGTTCGCGAGGACTCAGCCGAGGGCGGCGGAGAGCCTGCGGCGGTAGTCGCGGGCGCTGGGATCAGCGGGGTCGCCCTCGCTGAGGATGCCGACGATCGCGCGACGCAGCAGGTCGCGGGCATCCTCCGGCGCATCGCCGTTTGCCTCGCTGACAGTCCCAAGCTCTCCGAGCAGAGCGTCGAGCGCGGCGTCGCGCTCGCCGCGATCGAGCGCCGCGAAGGCCTCGGCGCCGACGCCGCTCCGGGCCAGCCGGACCCGCGCCGCAATGCCCTCGGCGGCGAAGTCGCCGGCGTGAGGCTCGACGGCTTCGAGCGCCTCGTCCTCCGCCCCACGCTCGAGCCGAACGCGACCGAGGGCGACCGCGATATCGGCGCGGCGGGGCTCCAGTTCTGCGGCCTCGCGCAGCGAGAGCTCGTCGCCAACCGCCAGCAGCTCGTCGGCCTTCGAGGGCACCAGTGAGTCGAAGAACTCCTCGACTTTCGCCGGGGGCAGGGCGCCAACGAACTCGCTGGCGACCTTGCCGTCGCGAAAGGCCTTGACGGCGGGGATTCCCTGCACGCCGTAGCGCCCGGCCAGCGCCTGGTTGGAGTCGACGTCGACCTTGGCCAGCAGGACCCGGCCACCGCGACTGGCCTCCGCCGCTTCCAGCGCCGGGCTCAGCGCCTTGCAGGGCCCACACCACTCGGCCCAGAAGTCGACGACCATCGGGGTCTTCTTCGAGCGCTCGATCACGTCACGATCGAAGGTCGCTTCGGTTACGGCGAGGGCCATGGCATCAGCTTAGCCAGAGGAACACGCTGCTTCCTTGTGCGAAAAGTATCGAGGCATTAGGTTGGTTCGGGGTGGGGACAAACAGAGGAGGAGAGAGATGTCGAGCGTCGACAGCGCCCGTTCCGACTACCAGGCATTCGGACAGGGAGACCTGGCCACCCTGGGCGAGTCGTTCGCCGAGGACGCGGTCTGAGTCACCTCGGACGAGTTGCCGCTCGGAGGAGCGGTCGAAGGCCGCGACGCGATTCTGGCCAACCTCGCGCAGATCCCCAGCTGCTGGACCTCGTTCAGCGTCGAGCCGGAGGAGTTCATCGACGCCGGCGACTGCGCCGTCGTCAAAGGCACCCAGCGGGCCGGCAACGACAAGGGCAGCTTCGAGGCCCCGTCCTGCACCTGCTGAAGTACGAGAACGGCAAGACGGTGCGGGGCGAATTCTTTACCGACAGCGCCAAGGCGGCGATGCTCCTGGACTGAGGGCCCGCCCG